>JAFAWC010000333.1 GCA_019242135.1 Mycobacteriaceae bacterium
TTCGACCGAGCAGTTCCAACGATTCAAACAGCGGCGGACTCACGGTTGATCCCGTCGCAGCCACCCGGATCGGCCCGAACGCCTTTCGCGGCGCCAGGCCCATGTCGTCGATCAGCGCCGACTTCAACGCCGTCTCGATGTTCTGCGCGGTCCATTCGCTCACCGGGTCGAGCGCTGACAGTGCGGCATCCAACACCGGACCCGCGTTGGGACCCAGCTCCTTGGCGGCGGCCTTTTCGTCGATGGCATAGGCCTGCTCGTCGAGGAACTTCAGCAGCCCCCACGCGTCGCTGAGCACCACGATGCGCGTCTGCACCAGCTGCGCCGCGGTGGCCAACGCCGATTCGTCGAGGCCGAGGTCGTGGCCGTGTTCAGCGAAATACGTGCGCAGCCGTGCGGTGAAATCGTCGGCGCCCAGCATGCGGATGTGCTCGGCGTTGATGGCGTCGGCCTTCTTCTGGTCGAAACGGGCCGGGTTCGCGTTGACGTCGGCGACGTCGAATGTCGCGACCATCTCACCCATGCTGAATACATCGCGGTCCGGCGCAATGGACCAGCCCAACAGTGCAAGGTAATTCAGCAAGCCCTCGGGAATGAACCCACGGTCTCGGTGCGCGAATAAATCAGCCTGCGGGTCCCGCTTGGACAGCTTCCTGGTCCCTTCACCGAGAACCGTTGGCAAGTGTCCGAATTCCGGAATGCGTTCTGCCACCCCGAGCCGGATCATCGCCTCATACAGTGCGATCTGTCGCGGCGTCGACGGCATCAGGTCCTCGCCGCGCAGCACGTGGGTGATCTTCATCAGCGCGTCGTCGACCGGGTTGACCAATGTGTACAACGGTTCTCCGTTGCCCCGCGTCAGCGCGAAGTCCGGCACGCTGCCCGACGCGTAGGACATCTCGCCGCGCACCAGGTCCCGCCAGCGGAATTCGGTGTCGGGCATCCGCAGCCGAATCACCGGGCGGCGGCCCTGGGCGCGGTAGGCCGCCCGCTGCGCCTCGGTCAGGTCGCGATCGTAATTGTCGTAGCCCAGTTTGGGATTGCGTCCGGCGGTGGCATGGCGCGCCTCGACCTCCTCGGCGGTCGAATACGCCTCGTAGGCCTCCCCCGCCTGCACCAGTCGCGACAGCACGTCACGGTAGATCTCCATCCGCTGGGATTGCCGGTACGGCGCATACGGCCCACCTACCTCCGGTCCCTCGTCCCAGTCCAACCGCAGCCAGCGCAGAGCGTCCAGCAGCGACCGGTAGCTTTCCTCGGTATCGCGTTGTGCGTCGGTGTCTTCGATACGGAACACGAACACCCCGTCGCAGTGCCGCGCATAGGCCCAGTTGAACAGCGCGGTGCGGATCAGCCCGACATGGGGGATGCCAGTCGGCGACGGGCAAAAGCGTACCCGCACCGTCATGAGTTGCCCTTGCGTGCAACGGGATTCGTTAGGGTTCCAATACCCTCCACGGTGACGCTGACCGTATCGCCGTCGTCGATCGCCCCGACCCCTTCGGGCGTGCCGGTCAGAATCAGATCGCCGGGCAGAAGCGTCATCACCGCCGATATCCATTCGACGATCGCGCCGACATCGTGGATCATCATCGACGTGCGGCTGTTTTGGCGCACGTCGCCGTTCACCTCGGTGCGGATCGCGAGGTCTGACGGATCGACATCGGTGACGATCCACGGCCCCACCGGGCAGAACGTGTCGTAGCCCTTGGCCCTCGTCCACTGCCCGTCTTTGCGCTGCCGGTCACGGGCGGTCACGTCGTTCGCGACGGTGTATCCCAGGATGTTCTCCGCAGCCCGCGCCGCCGCAACGTCTTTGCAGGGCCTGCCGATCACCGCCGCGAGTTCGCCCTCGAAATGGACCGGGTTCGCATTCGCCGGCAACTGGATCGGCGCGTTCGGCCCGATGATCGCGGTGTTGGGCTTCAAAAAGATGATCGGATCCTCGACCTGCCCGCCGCCCATCTCTTCGATGTGGGCGGCGTAGTTCTTGCCGACGCACACCACCTTGCTCGCCAGAATCGGCGCCAGCAGCCTAACCTCGGCGACCGGCCATTGCCGCCCGGTGAAGGTCGGGCTGCCGAAAGGGTGCTCGGCGATCTCGCGGGCGGTTGCACCGGCCCCGTCTCCGTCGATCGCGGCGAAGGCAACTCCGTCGGGACTCGCAACTCGGCCAAGGCGCATTACTGAAGCCTAGCTGTCCACATTGTGAGAGACTGATTCAAGATGATGAGATAGCTGTGCGACGATGGGCCGGTGAAAATCGACCGCATCACTACCGCGCGGCGCTGGTCGATGCTCGCAATCGCGTTGTCCTCGACGATGTTCTCCAACGTTTTCGTCAACGGGACGGCCTTCCTCATTCCCACGCTGCACGAGCGTCACGGCCTGAATCTGGCGCATGCCGGGCTGTTGTCAGCGATGCCGAGCATTGGCATGGTTTTCACGTTGATCGCCTGGGGGTATGCGGTGGACCGGCTCGGCGAACGCGTCGTCTTGAGCCT
>JAFAWC010000574.1 GCA_019242135.1 Mycobacteriaceae bacterium
CAGAACAGATTCGGGACGTCTTCGAGCATGTGCGCTTTGTAGACGAAGCGGTCCTGCGGCTTGATGTCGTCGCCGTCGAGGCTCAACGCAACCCCGCCGAGCGCCTGAAGGTCCATGCCGGTCGCGGTGACGACGATGTCGGCCTCCAGGTGCCTGCCCGACTTCAGCGAGATTCCGCCGGCGTCGAAGTGGTCGATGTGTTCGGTGACCATCTCGACCCGCCCGGCCTTGATCGCCTCGAAGATGTCACCGTCGGCGGCCAGGCAGATCCGCTGATCCCAGGGCTGGTAGGGCGGGTTGAAGTGAGTGCCGATGTCGTAGCCGGCGGGCAGCCGCCTGGACTGCATCCGTCTCACGAGGTACTTCATCACGATCGGGGTCTTGCGAGACAGGAACCAGCCCGTCGCCTCTTGCAATGAGAAATACACCCGGCTCACCGCGTGAGAAATGCGCAGCGGCAACAGTTTCCGAAGGCGTTCGGTGAGCGCGTCGACTCTCGGATACGAGGTGACGTAGCTCGGTGTGCGTTGCAGCATGACGACCTTGCGGGCGCGCTGCGCCAGCGCCGGCACGAGGGTGACGGCGGTCGCGCCGCTGCCGATGACGACCATCGACGTGCCGGTGTAGTCCAGATGCTCGGGCCAGTTTTGCGGATGGACGACCTGGCCGCGGAACGCCTCAAAGCCCGGGAAGTCGGGCGTGTAGCCCTCGTCGTGGTTGTAGTAGCCGGTGGCGAAGAAGACGAAGCGGCCGCTTACGGCGGTGCCGTCGTCGACGTGCACGGTCCACGTATCGGTCGAGGAGTCCCAGTTGGCGGAGTGGACGCGATGGTTGAAGCGGATGTGCCGGTCGATGCCGTGCTTGCGGGCGGTGTCGGTGAGGTATTCGTGGATGTCGGCGCCGTCGGCGATACCTTCCCTGCGCGTCCAGGGTTCCCACGGAAAGCTCAGCGAGAAGATGCTGCTGTCGGAGCGGATACCGGGGTAGCGGAATAGGTCCCAGGTGCCACCGAGGTTTGCGCGACGCTCCAGGATCACGTAGGTGTAACCGGGGTTGCGCTGGGCGATCCGGTACGCGGCGCCGATGCCGGAGATGCCCGCGCCGATGATGACTACGTCGAAATGTTCGTGCACAGTCACCCCCTTAGTGTGAACGGATGGCGATGTCTGAGGCGCAACGGACCTGGGAAGAGAGATACGGCGAACGCGAGCGCCTGTGGAGTGGACGGGTCAACGTCCGGCTCGCCGAGCTGGTCGAGCCGATGACACCCGGCCGGGCGCTGGACCTCGGCTGCGGCGAGGGCGCCGACGCGCTGTGGCTGGCCGAGCACGGCTGGCGGGTGACCGCGGTGGACATCTCCCAGACCGCGCTGGACAGGGCGGCGGCCGACGCCACAACCCGAAACGTGGCCGACCGCATCGACTTTCGGCAACATGACCTCACGCAGGATTTTCCGGACGGCGTCTTCGACCTGGTGTCGGCGCAGTTCTTGCATTCCAAAATGCCGATGGACCGGGCGGCGGTCCTGCGCCGCGCCGCCGAGGCCGTGGCCGGCGGCGGCACACTGCTCGTGGTGGATCACGCCGTTCCGCCGCCGTGGGCGTCGGCGTTGCACGACCACAAATTCCCGACAGCTGACGACGTGGTGTGTTCGCTGAACCTCGCCGAAACGGCGTGGGACCGGATCAAGGTCGAAGCGGTCGATCGGGATACGACCGGCCCGGAGGGGCAGCGCGCGGTCCTCACCGACAACGTCATTGTGTTGCGGCGCCGGTAGCGGCCCGATGAGACACTTCTGACCAGTCCCGTACCGGCGCACGGCCCGGCGGCTGCGGCGGGGGAGGCAGCAGTGGTTTGCGTTCCTTCATGGCGACGGTCTGCGGGGACGACGTGTCGAGGGTGAGGTCTTCGCCGGCGTGACGAATCACGAGCTGACCCTCCGGCCCGTCCCGCAACGAGTACGTGATGTCGTCGTGATTGACATCAACGGTCAGCCGAAAATCCCTCCACCGCAGGCGAAACCGCAGCCTGGAGATGCCGTCGGGGAGCTGCGGGTTCAAGGCCAGCTCGCCCTCGTCGTCGCGCAGGCCGCCGAACCCGGCGACCAGCGCGGTCCACGCTCCGGCGAGGGAGGCCATGTGCAAGCCGTCGCGGGTGTTGTGGTGAAGGTCGCGAAGGTCGACGAGGGCGGCTTCGGTCGTGTAGTCGTGAGCCAGCTCCAAGTGCCCGACCTCGGCGCACATCACCGCCTGGGTGCACGCCGACAGCGACGAATCGCGGACGGTGCGGCGTTCGTAGTAATCGACGTTGCGTGCCTTCTGCTCCGGGGTGAAAGCGTGGCTCAGCCAGTGCATCGCCAGCACAAGGTCGGCTTGCTTGACCACCTGCGAGGGATACAGCCGCACATAGGGCTCGTGCAACAGCAGCGGGTACTCGGTGTCCTCGGTGAAGTTCCACTCGCGCAGGGTGGTGAAACCCTCGCATTGTTGATGCACACCCAGTTCCGCGTCGAAGGGCAGGTGGGCGTCATCGGCCGCGTCGCGCCACGCGGCGGTCTCCTCGGTGGTCACTCCCATGGCTTCCGCGGATTCGGGATGGCGCTCGCAGGCGTCGGCTGCCGTGCGCAGGTTGTGGGCGGCCATCAAGTTGGTGAACACGTTGTCGCGGACGATCGCGGTGTACTCGTCGGGGCCGGTGACGCCGTCCAGATGCCATACACCGTGGCGGTCGTGATGGCCGAGAGACAACCACAGCCGAGCGGTCTCGACGAGCACGTCGATACCGCAATCCACCTCCAGCGAATGGTCGCCGGTCACGATGCGGTACCGCTCGAACGCCAGCGCGATGTCGGCGTTGACGTGCCAGGCCGCCGTGCCGGCCGGCCAGTACGCGCCGCACTCCTGGCCGCGGATCGTGCGCCAGGGAAAGCTGGCGCCCGCCAGGTCCAGCTCGGCGGCCCGTTCGCGGGCGAGATCCAATGTCGCCGCGCGCCACCGCAACGCGTCGGCCGCGGCACGCGGGGCCGTGTAGGTGAGAACTGGAAGCACGAATCCCTCGGTGTCCCAGAACGCGTGGCCGTCATAGCCGGTGCCGGTCAGCCCCTTGCCCGCGATCGCGCGCTGCTCCGCGCGCGCGCTCGCCTGCAGCACATGAAACAGCCCGAACCGGACCGCTTGCTGGCAGTGGGCATCTCCGTCCACCTCGACATCTGCGCTGTCCCAGAACGCGTCCAAGTATTTGCGCTGCGCGTCCAGCAGCCCCTGCCAGCCGGTGTAACGGGCGCCGCTGAGCGCGCCGGATGCCTGATCGGCCAGCGCCGGACGCGAACGCAGGCTCGACCACCCGTAGGCCAAGAACTTGACGATGCGCAACCGCTGACCGGGACGCAGTCCGCAGATCACCGTGGTACGGGCCAGATCCTCA
>JAFAWC010000220.1 GCA_019242135.1 Mycobacteriaceae bacterium
CGCAGTCCTTGCAGGCCACACCCCGAACCGCGCAGTCGTCGCAGTCGATGATCACTTGCTGACCGTCCTCTCGGTTGTCGTGTACCCGACGCTAGCGCCACCCCCCGACATTCCCGGGCCATCGCGCCCCGGCGCGATCTGTCGGTGGGGCTGCTTAACGTCACGCGCATGGAGCAAATGTGCTTCGCCGACGTGGACCAGGCTTCTGAGCCGACCTTGGCCGAAACCACCTTCGTCGTCGTGGACCTCGAGACGACCGGCGGCAAGGCCAGCGCGAGCTTCGGGCAGTGCGACGCGATTACCGAAATCGGTGCGGTCAAGGTCCGCGGCGGGGAGGTGCTTGCCGAGTTCGCCACGCTGGTCGACCCCGGCCGCGCCATCCCGCCGCAGGTCGTGCAGCTCACCGGCATCACCTCGGCGATGGTGTGCGACGCGCCGAAAATCGACGCGGTGTTGCCGATGTTCTTGGAATTCGCCCGCGGCGCTGTGCTGGTGGCCCACAACGCCGGTTTCGACATCGGCTTCCTCAAGGCGGCGGCGCGGCGCTGCGACATCGCCTGGCCGCGGCCTCCGGTGCTGTGCACGGTGCGCCTGGCCCGCCGCATCCTGACCCGCGAGGAGGCGCCCAGCGTGCGGCTGGCCGCCCTCGCCCGGCTGTTCGCGGCGGCCACGCAGCCCACCCACCGGGCGCTCGACGACGCCAGGGCCACCGTCGACGTCCTGCACGCACTGATCGAGCGGGTCGGCAACCAAGGCGTGCACACCTACCCCGAGCTGCGTGCGTACCTGCCGAATGTCACTGCGGCGCAACGACGTAAACGGGTGCTGGCCCAGCGCCTACCGCACCGCCCGGGGGTGTACCTGTTCCGCGGGCCCGCCGCCGAGGTGCTCTACGTCGGGACGGCGGTCGACTTGCGCCGACGGGTCGGCCAGTACTTCACCGGCGGGGACACCCGCACCCGGATCACCGAGATGGTGACGCTCGCGGTCGGCGTCGACTTCGTGGAATGTGCGCACGCGCTGGAGGCCGGAGTGCGCGAACTGCGGCTTCTGGCCGCACATGCGCCGCCCTACAACCGGCGGTCACGTTTCCCGCACCGCTGGTGGTGGGTCGTGCTCACCGACGAGGCGTTCCCGCGATTCGCGGTGGTGCGCGCACCCCGCGGTGTGCGGGCGGTCGGCCCTTTCCGGTTGCGCGCCGATGCGAGCGACACCGCCGCGCTGCTGGCCCGGTTCACCGGGGTGCGCACCTGCACCACCCGGCTGGCCCGCTCGGCGCTGCACGGCCCCGCCTGTCCGCAGCGTGAGGTGGCGCCGTGCCCGGCCGCCCGGGGCATCCTCGCCGCCGACTACGCCCCTGTGCCGCGCGCCGCGACGGCCCTCATCGACGGACACGACAACGGCCCCCTGGCGGCGGCGATCACCGCAATCGGCGACCTCGCGGGCCGCCGGCGCTACGAGTCGGCGGCCCGGCTGCGCGACCATGCGGCCGGCGCGGTCGAAGCGCTGTGGCGCGGCCAGCGGCTGCGGGCGCTGACCCGGGTCGCAGAGCTGGTGGCCGCCGCGCCGGACGGTAACGGCGGCTGGCACATCGCGGTGATCCGGCACGGGCAGCTGGCCGGGGCGAGCACGGCCGCGCGGGGCGTGCCACCGATGCCGCTGGTCGACGTCGCACGCGCGGGCGCCCAGATCGTGCTGCCCGCCGAGGCTCCGCTCGGTGGCGCGCTGGTCGAGGAGACCGCCTTGATCGCGCGCTGGCTCGAGGCACCCGGCGTGCGCATCGTGCTCGCCGAGCCGGGATACGCAGTGGGAATCGGCTCGGCGGGCACGTTCGCCGCCTGGGCCGCGGCGGCCCGGTCAGCCAAGCTGGCCGCAGCTCTGCCTCGTGAACCGCACCCAACGCGCGAGCAGCTGTTCGGCCGCCCCCGAGTCGATCGCGGTGGCAGCGCGATGCAACGCGGACTCCCACGCGGGGCGCCACTGGATGTCGCCGGCTAGTCCCGCGTGGGCGACGATGGCCCCGGCAGCGTTGAGCAGCACCGCCTCCCGCACCGCGCCGTCTGCGCCGGCCAGCGTCGAGCGCGCGACCTGCGCGTTGGCCTCGGCGTCGCCGCCGAGCAGGCTGTCGGACTCGACTCGGGCAAGCCCCAGCTCCGTCGGGTCCAGGCTGAGCCGCTCCACGGTGCCGCGGTGCACGCGCCAGATCGAGCTGGTCGTGGTGGTGGTGAGTTCGTCGAGCCCGTCGTCGCCGCGCACCACCAGCACGCTGGAGCCCCGCTCGGCGAACACCCCGGCCATCACCTCGGCGGCGTCGGAGAATGCGCAGCCGACCAGACCGGCCCGGGGCGTCGCCGGATTGGTAAGCGGGCCAAGCAGATTGAATACCGTCGGGACGCCGATCTCGCGGCGGGCGACCGAAGTGTGGCGAAACGACGGGTGAAACGTCGGCGCGAAACAGAAACCGATGCCGACCTCCGCGACGCTGCGCGCGACGTCGTCGGGCGCGAGGTCGATCCGCACGCCGAGCGCTTCCAGCACGTCCGCGCCGCCGGTGCGTGACGAGGCGGAGCGATTGCCGTGCTTGATCACCGGAATTCCGGTGGCGGCCGCCACAATTGCCGCCATCGTCGACAGGTTGACACTGTTGGACCCATCGCCGCCGGTGCCGACGACGTCGACGGTGTCGGTGCCGATCTGGCCGGTGGGCACCCGTCGGGCGTGAGCGAGCATCGTGTCCGCGAGCTCGCGGACCTCCGCGGAGGTCGGCCGCTTCATCTTCATCGCCACCGCGAACGCCGCGATCTGCGCGGGTGTCGCCGCGCCCGTCATCACCTGCTCCATGGCCCAGGCCGCCTCGCCGGCCGCAAGTTCGCGGCCCGAGGTCAGCTGCGCGAGCACCCCGGGCCACGACGACTCTGCGGGCTGGGCCACGCGCCGATGTTCCCACGCACAGACTTCGGCGCCAAAAGCCTCCCCCGCTGGAGATCGACAACTACAAAGCGTCATACTTCTGTTGTGACGAGCGCTGTAGGGACTTCCGGAACCGCGATCACGTCGCGGGTGCATTCACTCAACCGTCCCAACATGGTCAGCGTCGGCACGATCGTCTGG
>JAFAWC010000027.1 GCA_019242135.1 Mycobacteriaceae bacterium
GCCGCACGGTAACCGGCCACCATGTCCCAGAGTGCAAATGTCAAGGGCCGCAACCCGTCGTGGGTCACTGTGGACACTTCGAAGACCGGCCAGCCGAACCGGCGGCCGACCTCGTCGCGCACGAACTCGGCCAGCTCCCGCGCCTGCGGTATGTCGATCTTGTTGAGCACCACCGCCCGCGGTCGGTCGGACAGGTCCACGAGGAGCGAATCCTGTTGCAGGGTTGGCGAGTAGACCGCGAGTTCGGCTTCCAGCGCTTCGATGTCGGAAACCGGGTCGCGGCCCGGCTCCGGCGTCGCGCAGTCCACGACGTGCACCAGCACCGCGCAGCGCTCGATGTGTCGCAGGAACTCAAGACCCAGCCCGCGGCCCTGCGCCGCGCCGGGGATGAGGCCCGGGACGTCTGCGACCGTGAAGGAGTTCTGCCCGGCCGAGACCACCCCGAGGTTGGGCGCCAGCGTGGTGAACGGGTAGTCGGCGATCTTGGGCTTGGCGGCGGACAGCACGGAAACCAGGGAGGACTTGCCCGCTGAGGGGAAGCCGATCAAGCCCACGTCGGCGACGGTCTTCAGCTCCAGGGTCAGGTCGCGGGCCTGGCCCTTTTCGCCGAGCAGCGCAAAACCGGGTGCCTTGCGGGCGCGTGAGGCGAGCGCCGCGTTGCCCAGCCCGCCGCGGCCGCCCTGTGCGGCTTCGAAGGTGGTGCCGGCGCCGACCAGATCGGCCAGCAGCCGGCCGTTGTCGTCGAGCACGACGGTGCCGTCGGGCACTTTCAGGTGCAGGTCCTCGCCGGTGGCGCCGTCGCGGTTGCCGCCCTGGCCCTGCCGCCCGGACTGTGCCGTGACGTGGGGGTGGAAATGGAAGTCCAAAAGTGTCTGCACCTGGGGATCGACGACCAGGTAGACGCTGCCGCCGCGGCCGCCGTTGCCGCCGTCGGGTCCGCCCAGGGGCTTGAACTTCTCCCGGTGCACCGAGGCGCAGCCGTTACCCCCGTTGCCGGCGCGCACGTGGATCACGGCGCGGTCGACGAACCGGGGCATCGGTGATCACCTCTCAGGCGAGCCTTGTGCGCCGAACGTGAGCCTATTGCGAATTTTCAGCCGATTCTTCGCACTGGCTGCACGCTCGCGAAGCTCAGTCCGTGGTGGGGACGATGCTGACTGTCTTGCGGCCGCGCTTTTCGCCGAACTGGACCGCGCCCGCGGCCTTGGCGAACAGCGTGTCGTCGCCGCCACGGCCGACGTTCACGCCGGGATGGAAGTGGGTGCCGCGCTGGCGCACGATGATCTCGCCGGCCTTGACGAGCTGACCGCCGAAGCGCTTGACGCCGAGCCGCTGAGCGGCGGAGTCGCGGCCGTTGCGGGAGCTTGACGCGCCCTTCTTGTGTGCCATGTCGCTCCCTGCTACTTGATCCCGGTGACCTTCAGCACGGTCAGCTGCTGACGATGACCCTGCCGCTTGTGGTAGCCGGTCTTGTTCTTGAACTTGTGGATGCGGATCTTGGGGCCCTTGGTGTGTTCGAGCACTTCGACGTTCACGGCCACCTTGGCCAGCGCGTCCGCGTCGGTGGTGACGTTCGAGCCGTCAACGACCAGCGCCACCGGCAGTGAAACCTTCGCGCCGGGCTCGGCGTCGAGCTTCTCCACCTTGACGACGTCGCCGGCGGCCACCTTGTACTGCTTGCCGCCGGTCTTGACGATTGCGTAGGTCGCCATCGCTTCTTCTCGTTCCGCTGGTCGGGGCGCGGGCCACCGTGGCGGCGCGTGCGGGTGTGGTGCGGGGAGCTCCCGCGTCGCCGACGACCCTCCTCGCGGGCCTGGCGACAACTGATCTAGGGTACGTGACCAGCGGCTGAGGGGTCAAACCACTGGTCAGCTGTCGTGGCTCGGGGGCCCAGCCGGGCGGCCCGCGGAGCGGCGCGGCCGGCGCGCCGCCGGAAGCGTCGCAGTCACCGGCGGCGGCTCCGTGACATCAATGTCGAGATCGTCACCGAGGTCCTCGTCGTCTTCGTCGAGGTCGACATCGATCTCGTCGTCGTCGTCCTCGTCGTCCTCGTCGTCGTCAGCCTCGTCCGCCTCGTCTTCGGAGTCGAGGTCGTCGTCGTCGAGGTCCTCCTCGGCGAGGTCGATCACGGCCTCCTTGACGTCCTCGGCGGCCTCTTCGGCGGACTCCGCCGACTCCTCGACGTCTTCGTCGCCCTCGCTGCGTGCCGCGGCCATCGCCTTGAACAGCGGGTGCTCCCCGGGCACGTGGGTGGGCACCTTGGCGATCGCAGGCTCCTCACCGCGCGACTTGCGCGATCGCTTGCCGCGCCGGCCGCCGCTCTCCTTGCGACCCGCCGGCGGGGACTCCACCGGGTCGATGTGCAGCAGGATCCCGCGGCCGGCGCAGTGCGGGCACGCCGTCGAGAACGCCTCCACCAGCCCGGTGCCCAGCCGCTTGCGGGTCAACTGCACCAGACCCAGCGACGTGACCTCGGACACCTGGTGGCGGGTGCGGTCGCGGGCGAGGGCCTCGGTGAGCCGACGCAACACCAGATCGCGGTTGGACTCCAGCACCATGTCGATGAAGTCGATGACCACGATGCCGCCGATGTCGCGCAGCCGCAGCTGGCGCACGATCTCCTCGGCTGCCTCGAGGTTGTTGCGCGTGACGGTCTCTTCGAGGTTGCCGCCCGAACCGGTGAACTTGCCGGTGTTGACGTCGACCACCGTCATGGCCTCGGTCCGGTCGATCACCAGGGTGCCACCCGACGGCAGCCACACCTTGCGGTCCATCGCCTTGGCCAACTGCTCGTCGATGCGGTGCACGGCGAACACGTCCGGGCCATCCAGTACCGCGGGCTCGTAGCGGGTGAGCCGGGGAACAAGTTCGGGCGCAACTGAATTCACATAGGAGTTGATGGTGTCCCACGCTTCGTCGCCGGACACCACGAGTCCCGAGAAGTCCTCGTTGAACAGGTCGCGGATGACCTTGACCAGCACGTCGGGTTCCTCGTACAGAGCGACCGCCGCACCGGCCGCCTTGGCCCTGATCTCATCGGCCTGGACTTCGATCTGCTTCCAGCGTTCCTGCAGTCGGTTGACGTCGGCGCGGATGTCGTCTTCTTTCACACCCTCCGACGCCGTCCGGATGATCACACCGGCATCGGACGGCACCACCTCGCGCAAAATCTCCTTGAGCCGTTGACGTTCGGTGTCGGGCAGCTTGCGGCTGATACCGGTCGAAGAGGCACCCGGCACGTACACCAAAAAGCGGCCGGCCAGCGACACCTGCGTGGTGAGCCGGGCACCCTTGTGCCCGACCGGGTCCTTGCTGACCTGCACGACGACGTAGTCACCGGGCTTGAGGGCCTGCTCGATCTTGCGGTTGCTGCCGCCCAGACCCGCGGCGTCCCAATTGACTTCGCCTGCATACAAGACGCCGTTGCGTCCGCGGCCGATGTCGACGAAGGCGGCCTCCATCGACGGCAGGACGTTCTGCACGATGCCCAGGTAGATGTTGCCGACCAGCGACGCGGACGACGGGCTGGTGACGAAGTGCTCCACAAGCACGCCGTCCTCGAGCACCGCGATCTGGGTGTAGCGGGCGCCCTCGTGCGGCGGCTCGGTGCGCACCTTGTCGCGAACAACCATGACGCGCTCGACGGCCTCGCGGCGGGCGAGGAACTCGGCCTCCGAGAGGATCGGGGGCCGGCGCCGCCCCGCGTCGCGCCCGTCGCGTCGGCGCTGCCGTTTGGCCTCCAGCCGGGTGGACCCGGTGATGCCCTGAATCTCGGTGTCGTCCTTGCCCGTTGACCGCGGAGCGCGTTCGTGCACGACCGTGTTGGGCGGATCGTCGGGCGAGCCGTTGGCATCGGAGTCGTCATTGGAGCCGGCCTTGCGGCGGCGACGTCGGCGGCGCCTGCGGCTGGCGCCCTCGGTCGTGCCGGTGTCCTCGTCGCCGTTTTCGTCCTCGGAGTCCTCAGCGTCCTCGGCGGCCTCGTCGCCGTCGTCGGAGTCCTCGCCGTCGGCCGCGCCCTGTTCACCGCGCCCGCGACCGCGTCCCCGCCGGCCTCGGCGCCGGCGCCGGGCCGCAGGCCGGTCGGCCTGCTCGCTGTCGGAGGTCTCGAAGTCGCCGGATTCGTCGTCTTCGTCTTCCTCGTCGTTGTCGCGCGCGATCGGCTGCGGCGCGACGAACAGCGGCATGTAATCCGGTTGCGCCGGTTGCGGGCTGAGCGTGTGAAGGGTCAGGTCCGGCGAGTCGGCTTGCCCCGCAGTGCTGCCCTCGGATTGCGTCGGTGATAGGTCATCGGCGGCCACGTAATCTCCTATAAGCCCCCGGGCGCGTCGACAGACGCGGCCACGCGAGGGCTATCGCTATGAACCCAGGACTCGTGTCCCGAGTTTGTAGGTCTCGCGCCGGGCGGTTCGGGTGAACCCACCGGCACCTGCTGCGAATGACGGCTGTGACGGTCCGCGCCGCATCGCCGAAGCCGCGATCGTCGCGCTCGTCTAAGTCTTCATCCGGGTTTCCAGCACCGTGCGGTGCTGGTCACCCTCGCCCAGTATCCCATACGGCCGCCAGTGCCCGGCCAAGCCCCGTTAACGCCCCGGAAACCAGAGCGCGATCTCGCGCGCGGCGGACTCGGGTGAATCGGACCCGTGCACGAGGTTGTTCTGCGTCTCGAGCGCGTAGTCGGCGCGGATACTGCCCGGCGCGGCCTTCTCGACGGGGTCGGTGCCCCCGGCGATCTGCCGAAACGCCGCCACCGCCCGCGGACCCTCAACAATGGCGGCGACCACCGGTCCGGAGGTGATGAACTCCAGCAGGGAGGCAAAGAACGGTTTGCCGTCGTGTTCGGCGTAGTGCTCGCGGGCCAGGTCGTCGCTGACGTTTTTCAGCTCCAGGGCGGCCAGTGCCAGCCCCTTGCGTTCGATCCGGCTGATGACCTCCCCCACCAGCCCCCGCTCGACGCCGTCGGGCTTGATCAGGACGAGGGTGCGCTCGCTTGGCTCGCCGGCAGTCACGGCGAAAAGACTAATCGACGGTCTCCGGCGGTCGCTGCTGGCCGGGCAGCAGACCACGCTGCTGGCGGCGCCGGACCTCGGCGCGCAAATACACGATCAGCAGCCACACCCCGGTGAACAGCACGCCGATGAAGCCGACCGCGGCGTGCACGACAAAGCCGCCGAGCACGACCAGTTGCGCGGCGAGGTTGGCCCACAGCGCCCAGCGCCGGCGCTGCATCGCCGAGAGCACCAGCAGCAGCGCGACCACGCCGGCCAGGTATGTCACCGTGGCCGCGGTCAGCCCCCGGCCGACCACCGCGACCACCGGCACCGCCAGCGCCACGACCACCGCCTCCAGCACCAGCACGCCCGCCATCACGGCGCGGAAGCTTTTCCACGGGTCCGGCGGCGCGGGGCCGGAGCTCACGCGGGGTCCTTGCCGAACAGCGTCCTGGCCGCGCCGGCGGTGACCACCGACCCGGTGATCACGACACCCGCACCCGCGTATCCGTCCTCCTCCACCAGCGCGGTGGCGGTTTCGATGGCGTCGGGTAGCGTCGCCGCGCCGACGACCCGCTCCGGGCCGAACCGCGCAACCGCGGCGTCGGTCAGGCTGTCCACGTCCAGACCGCGCGGGGAGCCATTGTGGGTGAGCACGACCTGATCGAACACCGGCTCCAGGGCGGCCAGGATGCCCGCGACGTCTTTGTCCGCCATCACCGCGACCACACCGACGAGCCTGCGGAAGTCGAACTCCGCGGCCAGCGCATCGGCCAGCGCCGCGGCACCGGCCGGGTTGTGCGCCGCGTCCAGTAACACGGTGGGAGCCGATCGGACCCGTTCCAGCCGGCCCGGGCTGGTCACCGCGGCGAATCCGGCCCGGACCGCGTCGACGTCGAGCTGACGCTTGGCACCCGCCCCGAAAAACGCCTCCACGGCGGCCAGCGCGAGCGCGGCGTTATGTGCCTGATGCTCGCCGTGCAGCGGTACGAAAACATCGGAGTACACCCCGCCGAGGCCCTGCAGCGCCAGCAGCTGACCGCCGACCGCGACCTGCCGATCGAGCACCGCGAACTCGGAGCCCTCGCGCGCGACCGCCGCGTCGGCGCGCACGGTCTGTGCCAGCAGCACCTGCATCGCCTCGGGAAGCTGGCGGCCGATGACCGCGACGGTGTCCGTCGGGTCCAGGGATTCGGGCTGCCTCTTGATGATTCCGGCCTTCTCCGTGGCGATGCCGGCGATGTCGTGACCCAGGTAGTCGGTGTGGTCGACGCTGATCGGGGTGATGACCGCGACGGGTGCGTCCACCACATTGGTGGCGTCCCAGCGACCGCCCATGCCGACCTCGACCACCGCGACGTCGACGGGGGCATCGGCGAACGCCGCGAACGCCATCGCGGTGACGACCTCGAACTTGCTCATCGGCGGGCCCGACTGCCGGTCCACCATCTGCACGAACGGCTCGATCTCGCGGTACACCTCGACATAGCGGGCGGGGCTGATCGGCTCGTTGTCGATCGCGATGCGCTCGACGGCTGACTGCAGGTGCGGGCTGGTGGTGCGACCGGTGCGCCGGTTCAGCGCGGTGAGCAGCGCGTCGACCATCCGGGCGACCGACGTCTTACCGTTCGTGCCCGCGATGTGGATCGACGGGTAGCCGCGCTGCGGCGAGGCGAGAAGGTCCATCAACGCGCTGATGCGGGTGAGGCTCGGCTCGATCTTGGTTTCCGGCCAGCGCTGATCCAGGAGGTGCTCGACCTGCAGGAGCGAAGCGATCTCGTCGGGTGTCGGAGCACCGTTCACAGCGAGGAGAGTCGATTCGTGATGCGCTCGACTTCCTCGCGTGCAACGTGGCGGCGGTCGCGGATCTTGTCGACAACGTCGGCCGGGGCCTTGGCCAGAAACGCCTCGTTGTCGAGCTTCGCCGACGTCCCGGCGAGTTCTTTTTGGGCGGCGGCCAGGTCTTTTTCCAGCCTTCGCCGTTCGGCGTCGACGTCCACGCTGCCCGAGGTGTCGAGGTCAACGGTCACGGTCGCTTGCGATAGCCGCACCTCCACCGACGCCGTCGGGCTGAAGCTTTGGGCCGGATCGGTCAGCCATGCCAGCGACGTCACGGCGGGCACCTGGCCGGCGAGGTCTGCGGCGTCGATTCCCCCCAGGCGTGCCGGGACCCTCTGCCGGTCGGCGAGGCCCTGGTCGCTGCGAAACCGACGCACCTCGGTGACCAGCTTCTGCATGTCGGAGATACGCTGTGCCGCAACGCTATCCAGCGCGCGGCCGGAAGGTTTCGGCCATTCGGCGATGACCAGCGATTCACCGCGGGTGACCGCCGTCCACAGGGCCTCGGTGACGAACGGCATCACCGGGTGCAGCAGCCGCAGCAGCGTGTCGAGCACGTCGGCCAGCACCGCGGTGGTGTGGCCCACCCCGTGGGCCAGCTGGACCTTGGACAGTTCGACGTACCAGTCGCAGAACTCGTCCCACGCGAAGTGATACAGCGCTTCGCATGCGCGGCTGAACTCGTAGCTTTCGAACGCCGAGTCCACCTCGGCGCGCACCTGTTCGGAGCGGCCGAGAATCCAGCGGTCGGCGTCGGTCAGCTCGCTGTGGTGTGGGAGGGGGGCGGGCTCGGCTGTCTGCTCTTCGCCCGAGCGGCTCATCGCTGCCCCGTTCATCAGCGCGAACCGGCTGGCGTTGAACAGCTTGGTGGCGAAGTTGCGTGACGCGCGAACGTGGTCCTCACCGATGGAGAGGTCGCCGCCGGGGCTCGCGCCGCGGGCCAGCGTGAACCGCAGCGCGTCCGCGCCGAATTTCTCCACCCAGTCCAGCGGATCGATGCCATTGCCCCGCGACTTGCTCATCTTGCGACCGAACTCATCACGAATCAGCCCGTGCAGGAAAACATTACGGAACGGAACTTGCGCTCCGCGCGCACCGTAGAGGGTAAGCGCGTCGTCGTTAGCCACGAACATGCCGAACATCATCATTCGCGCGACCCAGAAGAACAGGATGTCGTAGCCGGTGACCAGAACATCGGTGGGATAGAACTTCCGCAGTTCCGGCGTGTGATCCGGCCAGCCCATCGTCGAAAAAGGCCACAGCGCCGACGAGAACCAGGTGTCGAGCACGTCGGGGTCCTGGACCAGGTCGCGCGCCCCGCAGTGCGCGCAGGTGCTCGGCTCGTCGATCGACACCGTGGGCTTCA
>JAFAWC010000038.1 GCA_019242135.1 Mycobacteriaceae bacterium
CTTGAACCGCTCCAACGGATTCGGCTCGGTGTCGATGATGTGCTGATAGCGCTCGAACAACCACTCCAGAAAGCCACGCAGCACCTCGTCGACCATCTGCTCCTTGGAGGCGAAATGATGGTAAAGGCTGCCCGAGAGGATGCCGGCCGCATCGGCGATGTCGCGCACCGTGGTGGCACGCAGGCCGCGTTCGGCGAACATCGTCGCGGCGAGCTCCAAAAGCTCGTCTCTTCGACTCCCTGGCTGGCTGATCGACTGGCTCGTCATGGGTGCTGACTCGATACCGAGATCACTTCGCCGGTCAGGTAGCTCGAGTAGTCGCTGGCGAGGAATGCGATCGTGGCGGCCACCTCCCACGGCTCGGCGGCGCGGCCGAACGCCTCACTTTGCGACAGTCGGTCGAGCAGTTCGGCCGAGCTGGTCTTCTCCAGGAACTTGTGCCGGGCGATACTCGGCGAGACCGCGTTGATGCGCACCCCGTAGTCGACGGCTTCGATTGCGCTGCACCGGGTCAACGCCATTACCCCCGCCTTCGCGGCGGCGTAGTGCGACTGCGAATGCTGCGCCCGCCAGCCCAAAACGCTGGCATTGTTGACGATAACGCCACCGTGACCCGCGGCGCGGAAGTAGCGGAGAGCCGCACGGGTTGTGCGCATCACCGAGGTCAACGTCACGTCGAGCACTCGGTCCCAGTCCTCGTCGGTCATGTCGACGACGGGCGTCTGGCCACCCAGGCCGGCGTTGTTGACCAGAACGTCGAGGCGGCCCATGCGTGCCGTCGTCGAAGCGATCAGCGCATCGACCTGCGCGGTGGAGGTCACATCGCACACCACGCTTTCGACCCGGCCGAGCCCCAACTCGCTGAGTTGATCGCGGGTTTCGCCGAGTCGGCGTTCGTGATGATCAGAGATCACCACCTCGGCACCCTCCGCCAGCGCGCGTCGCGCCACCGCCGAGCCGATGCCGGTGCCCGCCGCCGCGGTCACCACGACCACTTTGCCCGTCAACAGGCCGTGCCCGTCGATCTCTTTTGGCGCCTCGGCCAACGTCACGATTGTTTCGCCTCCCGGGGCAGGCCGAGAACCCGCTCGGCGATGATGTTGCGCTGGATTTCGTTGGAGCCGCCGTAGATCGTATCGGCACGCGAGAACAGGAACAGCCGCTGCCACTCATCGAAGTCGCCGCCGGGTGCGACCATGCCCGCCTTCCCCATCACTGCCATCGCCAACTCGCCGAGATCGCGATGCCAATTGGCCCACAACAGCTTCGACACGTTGTCGGAACCTTGGTACGAATCACCGGGGGGCCGACCCTGGTGCACGCCGACATCCATCGTGGCCAGCGCATACGACCTCATCGCGCGCAGCCCGGCCCAGGCCCGCGCCAACCGCTCGCGAATCAGCGGGTCGTCGGCGGCCCCGTTGCGCTGCGCCAGCGCGGCGATGCCGGAAAGTTCACGCGCATAACGGATCTGCTGGCCCAGCGTGGACACACCGCGCTCGAACGTCAATGTTCCCATCGCGACCCGCCAGCCCTCCCCCGGCTGACCGACCACCAGATCGGCATCGGTGCGCGCGTCGTCGAAGAACACCTCGTTGAACTCCGAGTCGCCGGTCAACTGGTTGATCGGGCGCACCTCGACGCCTGGCTGATTCAGCGGCACCAGCAGGTACGACAGTCCGGCGTGGCGCTTCGAGCCCTACTCGGTGCGGGCGATCACAAAACACCACTGCGCCAGGTGGGCCAACGACGTCCAGATCTTCTGTCCGGTGATCACCCACTGGTCGCCGTCGAGCACCGCGGTCGTCGCGACATTGGCCAGGTCGCTGCCCGCGCCCGGCTCGGAATATCCCTGGCACCACAGCTCCGTGACGTCGAGAATCTTCGGCAGAAAGCGCTTCTGCTGCTGCGGGGTGCCGTAGGTGATCAGCGTCGGACCGAGCAGTTCCTCACCGAAGTGGTTGACCTTGTCGGGCGCGTCGGCGCGGGCGTATTCCTCGTAGAACGCCACCCGGTGCGCAACGGACAGCCCCCGTCCGCCGTGCTGCTCGGGCCAGCCCAGACAGGTCAGACCGGCCGCGGCCAGGTGCTGGTTCCACGCCCGCCGCTCCTCGAAGGCTTCATGCTCACGACCGGGTCCGCCAAGCCCCTTGAGCTTGGCGAACTCGCCGACGAGGTTGTCGGCGAGCCAGGCCCGAACCTCGGCCCGGAACTCCTGGACCTCTGTCATCCCTGTAGGCTAACCTACCAAGCACTTGCTTTGTTAGAGGAGCGTCGATGACGACCGATCGTCCGGCGGGCTTCAGCGTCGCGCCCCGGGGATCACATTGAGCACCGTTCCGGCGGTGCTCGAACGGATGGCGCAGCAACTCCCGGACCACGACGCGGTGGTGTCACCTGAGCGGCGGTTCACGTTCGCTGCGCTGCGTGACGAGGTGCGCCGGGCCGCCGCAGCGATGATCGCTCTGGGCGTTGGCCCCGGCGACCGGGTCGCCATCTGGTCGCCCAACACCTGGCACTGGGTGGTGGCATGCCTGGCGGTTCATCACGCCGGCGCGGTGATGGTGCCGTTGAACACCCGCTACACCGCCGACGAGGCCACCGACATCCTGGTGCGCACCCGCGCACCGATGCTGATGGCCATGGGCCGATTCCTGGGCGTCGACCGGGTGGCGACGCTGACGGCGCACGCTCTGCCGGACCTGCGCCACATCGTCCGGGTGCCAATCGAAACCAACGAGGGCTCGTGGGACTCGTTCATGGCCGGCGGAACCGATCTGGACGCCGTCGACGCCCGCGCGGACGCGGTCAGCCCCGACGACATCAGCGACAT
>JAFAWC010000274.1 GCA_019242135.1 Mycobacteriaceae bacterium
CGTCCGCTCGATCAGCTCCGGTCGGCACTGTGTGAGCACCTGGATCGTGACGTCGTCGGGAATCGCGCCCTGCTCGATGATTTCGCGGACGAAGTCGAAGTCGGTCTGGCTGGCCGACGGGAAACCCACCTCGATCTCCTTGTAGCCCATCCGCACCAGCAGGTTGAACATGCGCCGCTTGCGCGCCGGGCTCATCGGATCGATCAGCGCCTGGTTGCCGTCGCGCAGGTCGACCGCGCACCACATCGGGGCGTGTGTGAGGACACGATCGGGCCACCTGCGGTCGGGCAACCGAATCGGCTCAACCTCATCGGCGAATGGGCGGTAGCGGTGCATCGGCATCGACGAGCCGCGCTGGGTGTTCCATGCGGGCTGGCCGGCGCGCGGGGCGCCGGCCGGGGTGGTGATCGTGCGGGCCGACAGATAAGCGTCGGGGAAGCCGGTTACCTCGGGATGAGTCATTGCGCTTGCTTTCCGGGAGTGCTGTCGATTACGACCGGCGCATCGCGACCACCCGCGACGGGAAGCCGGTCTGGATCAGACCCCGTCGCGGCTGCCGAGAAGAAGCACCCGCTGCACGTCGGCCACTTTACTCCACCCACGGCACACCACTCCACCCACGGCACACCGCCCTCACCCGGACTGGAACGGCCGGCCCCAGCTGCCGGCGAACGCGATCTCCTCCAAGGGCAGCCGCTGGCGTCCAATCGCGTCCCGTTCCAGGATCTCCGGCGGCGCCTCGGCGTAGTCGCCCAGCGCGCCGACCGCGACGACCGCCACGGGGCGCACGCCCACGGGGATGGCGAACGTCTCCCGCGCCGCGTCGGGCAGGAAACCGGCCATCGGATGGGCCACCAGCCCGCGCGACACCGCCTCGATGGTGAGCTGGGCGATGGCCGCACCGGCGTCGACCGCCGCATACATCGCGGTTCGCTCGTCGGGTCCCTCTTCGACGCTCACCAGCACCAGCGCGCCCGCCGCGGTGGCGTAGCGGTTGCCTTTCTTCAGAACCTCACAGATCGCGCCGAACGTCCCGTCATCGCGCATCCCGACGATGAAGCGCACGGGCTGGCGGTGACCCCAGGTCGCCGCCCAGCGCGCAGCCTCCAGGACGGCGGTGATCTGCTCGGCGCTCACCGTGGCGGTCGGGTCGAACATCCGCGGGCTCCAGCGCGCGGCGATGTCCGGATGGATCGGCACGCGGGTTTCGGCGATGCGATCGGCTGGACGGCCCGGCACGCAGTCCACGCTAGCGGGCGCCCACGGAGAACTCGCGGAACAAAATCGCACGCGCCGACCCCTTATCCTTAGGGCGTAGACGTACCGCCCCACGCAGGCCCGCGGCGGTACCTGCGGGAGATCCCACCCGAGTACGCCGAAAGGGTGATTGTGGCGCTCGTCGTGCAGAAATACGGCGGATCGTCGGTGTCAGACGCCGACCGTATCCGGCGCGTCGCCGAGCGCATCGTCGAGACGAAAAAGCAGGGAAACGAGGTCGTGGTGGTGGTGTCGGCGATGGGTGACACCACCGACGACTTGCTCGACCTCGCGAGGCAGGTGTGCCCATCGCCCCCGCCACGCGAGATGGACATGTTGCTCACCGCGGGCGAGCGGATCAGCAATGCCCTCGTCGCGATGGCCATCGACTCGCTCGGCGCGCAGGCCCGCTCGTTCACCGGGTCGCAGGCCGGCGTGATCACGACGGGCATCCACGGCAACGCGAAGATCATCGACGTCACCCCTGGGCGCCTGCGGTCCGCGCTCGACGAGGGCCTCATCGTGCTGGTCGCCGGGTTCCAGGGCGTCAGCCAGGACAGCAAGGACGTCACCACGCTCGGTCGCGGGGGATCCGACACCACTGCCGTGGCGCTGGCCGCTGCGCTGGGCGCCGACGTCTGCGAAATCTACACCGACGTGGACGGCATTTTCACCGCCGACCCGCGGATCGTGTCCAACGCCCGCCGGCTCGACACAGTCAGCTTCGAGGAGATGCTCGAGCTCGCCGCGTGCGGCGCGAAGGTGCTGATGCTGCGCTGCGTGGAATACGCCCGCCGCTACGACGTTCCGATCCATGTCCGGTCGTCGTATTCGGACAACCCCGGCACAATGGTGACCGGATCGATGGAGGAGCGCCCCGTGGAAGACGCCATTTTGACCGGAGTCGCGCACGACCGCAGCGAGGCCAAGGTGACGATCGTCGGCATTCCCGACGTTCCGGGCTACGCGGCCAAGGTTTTTCGCGTCGTCGCCGACGCCGACGTGAACATCGACATGGTGTTGCAGAATGTCTCCAAGGTGGAGGACGGTAAGACCGACATCACGTTCACCTGCTCGCGCGGGAGCGGCCCGCGCGCGGTCGAGGAACTGAACTCGTGCCAAGCCGAGATCGGTTTCACCAAGGTGCTTTACGACGATCACATCGGTAAGGTGTCGTTGGTCGGTGCGGGTATGCGCAGCCACCCGGGCGTCACCGCCACCTTCTGCGAGGCGCTGGCCGGCGTCGGGGTGAACATCGACCTGATTTCGACCTCGGAGATCCGTATCTCAGTGCTGATCAAGGACACTGAGCTCGACAAGGCCGTCGCCGCCCTGCATGAGGCGTTCGGGCTCGGCGGTGACGAGGTCGCCACCGTGTACGCCGGATCGGGACGTTAGATGCCCTCTATCGGGATCGTCGGCGCCACCGGTCAGGTCGGCCAGGTGATGCGCACGCTGCTCGACCAGCGGGACTTCCCCGCGACGTCGGTGCGGTTTTTCGCGTCGGCCAGGTCGGCGGGGCGCAAGCTGGCCTTCCGCGGCCAGGAGATCGAGGTCGAGGACGCCGCGATCGCTGACCCCAGCGGGCTTGACATCGCACTGTTTTCGGCAGGCGCGACGATGTCTCGGGTGCAGGCGCCCCGGTTCGCCGCTGCCGGCGTAACGGTAATCGACAACTCGTCGGCATGGCGCAAAGACCCCGATGTGCCGTTGGTGGTCTCGGAGGTCAACTTTGACCGCGACGTGCGCGACCGCGGCCTGACCAAGGGCATCATCGCGAATCCCAACTGCACCACGATGGTCGCGATGCCGGTGCTCAAGGTGCTTCACGACGAGGCCACGCTGGTGCGGATGGTGGCGTCCACCTATCAGGCGGTGTCGGGCAGTGGCGTCGCCGGCGTCGACGAGTTGGCGTCGCAGGCCCGCGCGGTGATAAACGACGCCGAGCAGCTCACGAATGACGGTGCTGCGCTGAACTTTCCGCCGCCAGAGAAGTACGTCGCCCCGATCGCTTTCAATGTCATCGCGCTGGCCGGGGCGCTGGTGGACGACGACTCCGGGGAGACCGACGAGGACCAGAAGCTGCGCAACGAAAGCCGCAAGATCCTCGGCATTCCCGACCTGGCGGTCAGCGGAACGTGTGTGCGCGTCCCGGTGTTCACCGGCCACTCGCTGTCGATCAACGCCGAGTTCGCCGCGCCGCTGTCACCCGGGCGCGCAACCGAATTGCTGGCCGATGCCCCGGGTGTCAAGGTCGTCGATGTGCCGACTCCATTGGCCGCCGCAGGCATCGACGAGTCGCTGGTCGGCCGAATTCGGCGGGACCCCGGCGTTACGGACGGTCGGGGGCTGGCACTGTTCGTCTCCGGCGACAATCTGCGCAAAGGCGCGGCGCTGAACACCATCCAGATCGCCGAACTCCTGGCCGCCCAGCGCTAGTTAACGCTCAGCCGAGCAATTTTCGGCGCGATCAGGCGTCCGCCATTACGCTGACCGGCGATGAGTGCACGCCGTCCGATCGTCGCCGCGGCGCTGCTCGCTGCGAGCATGGCCGCCGCGCCCGCGCACGCCGATCCGCCTGCGCCTCAGCCCCAACCGGTCCTCGCGCCGCTGGCACTCGGGCAGGTGGTGCGCATCGGGCCGGCGGCCGGCACCGGCACCCCCACCGGCGACTACGGAATCGGGGCGACGGACCTGTGCGAGTTCATGGAGTTTCCCAGCGGGATCCTGCAGGTCTGCGGCGACAGCTTCGCGGGTCAGGGCGCGGGATACGGCGGGTGGTTTGCGCCGATCGCGCTCCATGTGGAAACGGAATCGATCAACGACCCCGAGGGGGTGCGCTACGACAGGGTGATGGGGAACGACACGTCGCTGCTGGCGGATCCGACGCCCTCGGGCGGTTCCCAGCTACCGGCCGGCGTGATCCAGATCAACCGCGAGAACTATCTGCTCGTCACCACCGTGCACAATCTCGTCCCGCAGAACTCGCGGCTGGTGAAGGCAAATCCGGCCCAACCCGGGTGGCAAACCGTCCCCGGGACCGTGCGCGACGCCGGCTACCAGGGCGGCAAGCAGTCACAGGTCACCGGCTACTACGACCCGATTCCGACCGCCGAGTCGCCCACCGGCTGGGTTTTCGTCGTCGCCGACAACTTCGACCGCAGCAGCCCCGCGCAGCTGTATCGGGCCAAACCGGAAACCTTCACCGACCGGTCCACCTGGCAGGGCTGGTCCGGGCTGCCGGGAGCGGCGGGCGGCTGGAACAAGCCTCCGACGCCGCTGTGGGGCGACAAGGTCGGGGAGATGAGCGTGCGGCAGGTCGAGGGCAAGACGGTGTTGTCCTACCTGAACGTCACCACCGGCGACATGGAGGTCAGGGTCGCCGCGGACCCCACCCACTTGGGCACCGCGCCGGTGACCACCGTCGTCAAGCCGGTGGACTGGCCCGAGCCACCGGAAACCCTTCCGCCCGAGGACAACCGGCTCTCACAGGCCTACGGCGGCTACATCTCGCCCGGGTCCACGCTCGACGAGCTGCGGATCTTCATCAGCCAATGGCACAACGTCGACCCGCGTTCGCAGTCCCCGTACCGGGTCATCCAGTTCGCGGTCAATCCCTTCAAGCCCGGATCAGCGGATTAGTGTCACCGATTCCGCCCGGCGGTCCCCGACACCGAATATTGTCCGGGTCGGATGATACCGGCCTGTGAGAGGACACCGGATGAGTCAG
>JAFAWC010000449.1 GCA_019242135.1 Mycobacteriaceae bacterium
GGTCTCGAACTCCGGCGTCTCGATGAGCAGCAACCGGTCGCCCATCGTCTCGGTGCCCATGAACTGGACGAGGACGCTGTAGAGGATGTTGTTCTGCCGCGCGACGTACAGTGAGTTACTGACCGCGTAGGTGCGCTCCCAGTCCTCGCCGAGTTTTGTCTTCCACCCCTCGATGACGTTCATCCAGTGGCCAACCTGGGCGTTGGCGGCGATGCCGATCGTCTTGGCCGAATGGGGTGCGGTGTCGCCGATGTAGTTCTCGATGTCGTCGTAGCTGTAGCCCCCCTTTGCGAGGCACGCGTCCATGAAGGCCACATTCTTTTGCAGAATCGTGCGCAGCAGGGAGCATTCATCGTCGGAGATGTCCAGGGCATCAAGGCCTTCGAGGGCTGTCTGATTTTGGGCTCGGTACATCTCGAGCGGGGGGCGCCACAGTTGATTCGCATACGCATTGGACACGTACGGCGCGACAATCTCATAGATGGCCATGGTGCTGTGACCCACCGACTTGGCCAGCTGGTAGGTGATCGGCACCGGCGGCGCGACTTCCGGTTCCTGGCCGGGCGGGTAAAGGATCATCTGGCCGCCCGCGCCGGTGAACAGCGCCAGGATGATGGGCACCTGATCGCGCATATTCTGCTTGAATTTCACCAGGGATACCTCGTAAAGCTGCAGCATGGACTCGTTCAGCGCGAGGACCGCGTGCTCGGCGACGACGCGCGCACTTGCCGGCGGCTCGTCAGCGACGACTGGCCGCATGAAGTCCGGGATCGTGCTGCTATTGGTTTCGGCCATAGTGGTTGCTCCTTCTCATTTGATGGCGTGAGTAAACGTCGCGGGTCTCAGGGCAGCTGCCAGAACACGGTGGTCACCAGCCAGAACAGCACCACCCAACACGTCATCACCGTCGCGATCAACATGGCGGCGCGAATGTTCGTCGCAGCCTTCGGTGCATCGGGAGCCGCATACAGCCATCGCTTGAGCAACGGATTCACATAGAACGGCATCGTGACGAACGTCATGACGAAGCTGGACAACAGATTTCCAATCAGCATGGCAAGCCACATCGGCAGCTTCGCCGGCGAGGTCGCCAAGGTGAGCAGCACCACCGTCGGATACAAGCCGAACCACACCGCGATCGACGTCTTCGTCAGCGACGGGGCGCGCGCCGGGCCACCATCTTCGTCGAACGCGAACCAGCTGCCGAACGAGTTATCGATCGTGCGCAGCTGGAAGTCGCTGAACCTCTTCCCTTCATCGAGAAGCTGTTCGCGCTCACTCGACGTCAGCCACCTGTCCAGGTCAGTGGCGCTGTCATAGCGGTAGAGCACCGTCCACTCTTCCTGCACGCCCTCGATCGGCCGGAAGATCTCAGAACCGCGAAAGCCCGGAAATTTGTTCTCCGCCAACCGAAGTCGCTCCTGCCAGGAAACGAACCCGTCCACGTGCTCAGGTGCGACCCGATGGGTAACCACGGCCGTTACGAGCGTATCGGGGAGCGTGGCCCTGCCCGTGACGACTTGCTGGGTGGGTGGGCCGTCAAGGTAGCGCCGCCCTTCGGCAAGACCGTCCTGGCGCGTGGCGCTGTTGATCCACGCATGCAGATTCAGCAGTGAATCAAAGCGGTATATCACCGACCACTGCGGCTGCGAGCGTGTCGGCGGGTTGATCTCCGCGGCAATGAATCCCGGATAGTGCGACGCCGCGCTGTTGAGTCCCTGCTGCCAAATCAGGAACGCCTCTTCGCAGCCGGGACGGACTTTTTCTCCGATGATGACAGTGGCGAAGTTGTCGGCGAGTTTCGCGGCGGACATCGAGGTCTGCGGTGCTCAGGCGGTCGGGGTCAGTCGCGATGACCGCAGCGCCGTAAAAATCCGGTCGGGCGTTAACGGCAGGTCACGATATCGAACGCCGGTTGCGTCGTGAACCGCGTTGGCCATCGCGGGCGCGACCGGGTTGATGCACATTTCGGCGATCCCCTTGGACCGCACGGGGCCCGCCGAGTCGGTCGAGTCGACCAGGATCACCTCGGTGCGGGGAGCGTCGGCGTAGGTCGGGATGCGGTAGTTGCGCAGCGTCGGATTGGTCATGACGCCGTTGTCGTCGACCATATGGTGCTCGGTCAGCACGAAGCCAAGGCCCTGGGTCACGCCGCCTTCGATCTGCCCTCGTACCTGTTGCGGATTGATGACCACCCCGGCGTCGGTGGCCTGCACGCTATAGAGGATGCGGATCTCACCGGTCACCCGGTGCACCGCGACACGGAAGCCGTGCGTGTTGGAGGCAAGGCTGCGCGGCGAGCCATACGCCTTGCGCGATTCAGTCAACAGCACACCCCGGCCTGCGGCGGCCGCCGCCAGTTCGGTCAGCAGAACACGGGTGTCGCCGCAGCGCACAGCGTCGTCATCCATGGTGCATGACGCCAGGCCCGCCCCGGTGTGCGCGGAAGCGAAACGCAAAATCCGATCGCGCAGCGCGATCGACGTTCGCTGCACCGCGTTGCCGGCGACGAACAGTCCCGCGCTGGCGAACGCACCGGTGTCGAACCCGGTACGATCGGTGTCGGACTGGATGAGCCGGATCCGCGCCGGAGTGGTGCCCAACTCGGCCGCGGCGATCTGGACGTGGGCCGTCGATGTTCCTTCACCGAACTCGGAAGTGCCCACGGCGATCTCATACATTCCATCGGCGCCGAGGGTCGCGAGCCCGACCGATATGTGTTCAGTCGGTGGTGCGGTTTCGTCCATCGAACTGGCGGTGCCAGTGCCGATCCGCCAGTCCTCACCTAGCACCTCCCCGTCGGGGTGAGCGCGCAGCGCGGCATCGACACGATTGATACACATAGCCAACGTGTCCTCGGTGAACTCGACGTCATCAGCCTCGACGTGGATCGACAGCAGCGGATCACCGGGCCGAACGATGTTGCGTCGGCGCAACTCCAGCGGATCCATGCCGAGCGCGACGGCCAACTCATGCATCGCCGACTCCACCGCGAACACCGGCTGAGTCATGCCGTAGCCGCGCAACGCCCCGCTGGGCACGGTGTTGGTATACACCGCGTACCCGTCGAATTTCTTATTGGGACAGCGGTAGATCGCGATCGCGGACCCCCCTGCGAACAGCGTCTCACCGCCGTGATTGCCGTAGGCGCCGGTATTGGACACGTTGCGGTACTGAAAGGCGGTAAGCGTGCCGTCGGCGCGTGCACCGAGTTTCACCGTGATCTTCATCGGGTGCCTGGGGGAGGCGGTGGTGAACTCCTCTTCTCGGGTGTACTCCCAACTCGTCGGGCGGCCGGTGTCCAGCGTGGCCAACGCCACCAAATCCTCGCTGATCACCTCCTGCTTACCGCCGAAAGCGCCACCGACGCGCTTGCAGAACACCCGCAGTTGATCCGGGCGCAAGTCGAATAGGTGCGCCAGTTTCCCTTTGGCGATCCATGGGGATTGTGAGCTGGTCCGAACGTGCAGTCGGCCATCTTCCATCCAGGCGATGGACCCGTGTGTCTCCAAGTGTGCATGCTGCACCCGCGGCGTAAAGTAGGTGCCTTCATGAATGACGTCGGCCTCGGCGAACCCTTTTGCGACGTCACCGATCTCGCCGTGCAACTCGACCAAGACGTTATGCACCGGGTCCTGAACGAACGGGTCGTCGGAACCGTGCAGCTGCGGCGCACCGAAGGCCATCGCCTCTTCAGGATCGAACACCGCGGGCAGCACCTCGTAGTCGACGAGCACCTTGCGGCAGCCTTCCTCGGCGGCGCCAATCGTGTCGGCCAGCACCGCGACCACCCGCTGGCCAACAAAACGCACCACGTTGTCCAGAATGTACGTGTCGTCCGGGTCGACAAGATGATCCGTGTGGATCGCGGTGCTGAAAAGCTTGCGGGGCACGTCTTCCCACGTGTACACGCGATGCACCCCGGGCACGGCCAGTGCCGCGGACTTGTCGATCGATATAATGCGCGCGTGCGCATGGGGTGAGTGCAGCACCTTCAAATGGAGCATGCCCGACAGGTCCGTATCCATCGTGTATTCGGCGCGCCCGGTCACGACCGCGGTCCCTGCGGGTGCACCTACACTCGTGCCGATCGCCTGGCCTGGCGCTGCCTCTTCGATCGCGGCCACGCCGTCGACCGCATCTTCGATGGCCCGATAACCGGTGCAGCGGCACAAGTTACCTTTCAACGCGTGCGGCAGGTCCTTCTTTTGGTCAGCGGTCAAAGCGGACGCCGTCATAATCATGCCGGGAGTGCAGAAGCCGCATTGGAACCCGGGGGCGTCGCGAAACTGCCGCTGCATCGGGTGCAGGTTCTCAGGTGAACCGAGCCCCTCGATCGTGGTCACCTCACGCCTGTCGGCGCGGAACGCCGGCGTAATGCAGCTGTGCACAGGATGACCGTCGAGCCAGACCGTGCAGGCACCGCAATCGCCGGCGTCACAACCCTTTTTGACCCCGTGCCAGCCTAAGTAACGCAGGAACGTGCGCAGGCACTGACCGGGATGCGGCTCTTGTGAAAACGTCTTGCCGTTGACAATGTAGCTCATCACAAGCCCCCGAGCTCGATCCTGATTTCTTCGGCGTAGTACTTGGCCAGGTGCCGGCGATGATCCGGTGTACCGTTGGGGTCGGCGAACCAGACCTCCGCTGGTATCGCATCGATGTGTTCTTGCAACGTGTCGGCATCGGGCACCGTGCCGAACTGCAGAACCACCGGATGCGTGGTCCCCGCCGTGATGGTGATCATCAGATCGTCGGTGGCGGGCGTCTGGGTCGCAACCATGAATATCGTGGAGCGGCCCAGCTTGGTCAGCGTGAATCGCCGGTGGGTGTATCGCTTGCACAGCGCGTCGTTGGAGATGTGCACACTACGCAGGATTTCCCCCGGTCGCAGCACGTTTCGGTGGTCGCCGACAACGAAATCCTTCGCCGCGACTGTTCGTTCGGTTCCATCCGCGGACCAAAGGTGATAGGTCGCCCCGAGTGCCACGGTCATGGTGATCATCGGTCCGGCAGGCAGGGACATGCAGAT
>JAFAWC010000508.1 GCA_019242135.1 Mycobacteriaceae bacterium
TCAGGGTCGAATGTCTCCCACAGTCCGGTTTGGGCGTCGCGGAACGTCTCGACCCCGCTCTCGGCCGACATCCCTGCGCCGCTGAGCACCGTCACACGCACATTCCAACGGTACTTGCCTGCTCTTCGCGCCTGCTCTTCGCGCAAGCGCTCATCGGTGTTGGTCTGCTCTTCGCGCAAGCGCTCATCGGTACTGCCCGCGCGTTATGTTGAGCAGGTGTCCGAGCTGACCGACTGGGTACGGCTGGACGCGAACGCGGACGCCCCGCTGTTCGACCAACTGCGGACCCAGATCATCGACGGCATCCGGGACGGACGGCTGACCGCAGGCGCCCGGTTGCCAACGGTGCGCGATCTCGCCGCGCGGCTCGGATTGGCGGTGAACACCGTCGCTCGGACGTACCGAGAGCTCGAGGCGGCCGGCATGGTCGAGACCCGGCGCCGGCTGGGCACTTTCGTCTGCGGTGTCGATCCGGGCGACACCGCGATGGTGGCGGCGGCGCGGACGTTCGTCGACTCCGCCCGGGCATTGGGCATCGAACCCGACGAGGCCATGCGTTACGTTAAGACCGCGTTCGGCCGGGCCTAACCGAACTCGAGCAGCGTGAGCGCCGGCCGGATCGCATCGAACATCGGCAGCCGCTGCAGCGTCCACAGCATCAGGCTGAACACCGGACCGCGGCCGCGGGGCAGGGGCATGTCGTGGACCGCGCGGATGCCGGGCACCCGATGGACCAGGTCGGCGATCTCGGCGACCGTCAAGGAAAACGGCATCGGCGGCGCCTTGTAGCGCAACGACGTGCGAAAGCCGCGGCGCGTCAGTGCTGGAATCCATGGCGGCGGAAGGTCGAACATCATCTGGCCGCCACCAAATCGCCCGGCGCATTCGCCGATGAGGCCCAGCGCCTCGTCGGGCTGCAGATACATCAGCAGTCCTTCGGCGGTGATGAACACACCGTCCGCCGGGTCAACGGCGTCCATCCAGGAGAAGTCGAGCGCGGACTGCGCGCGTACCGAGGTTCGCGGCGAACGGGGCAGAAGTCGTCGCCGCAGTTCGATGATCGGCGGGAGATCGACGGTAAGCCAACGAAATTTATGGCTCGAGTCCACCGCGTCGAGGCGCCAGAAGCTGGTCTGCAGGCCCTCGGCGAGTGCAACGACGGTGGCGCCGGGATGCGCGGCCAGGTACCGGTGGGCGTTGATGTCGAAAGCCCGCGCCCGTAACGCGACGTCCTGGCGACGGGCCGGCCCGAATTTCGAGAAGTCGTAGTCGATCGAGTCCATCAGCTTGACCGCGATCGGATCGTCAATGAGCGGGTCGGGTCGGCGAGCTTCGTTGGCGCGGGCCCGCAGCGTCAACAGCGCCGTCTCGGATACTCCGGTCAGCGTGGTGGCGTCGGCCCGGTGGCCGTTGACAGAGGTCATCGGGGCGCACTTTACCGGCGCAGCACCTTTTCGATGGTGCGCAGGTTGCGGGTGGTGGTCGAGGACTTGTAGCGCTTCTTGCCCATGGTCTTGCCCATCGCGCTGTCCAGCGACTTCGACCGTGGCACTTGCCAATAGATCACACCGGTTCCGCGCTCGATGCGCTCACCCGGGCCGGGCCGTAACGCCGCCAGCTCCTCGAGCACGTCGCCATCCGATACGAAGGTCACATACGAATGGGTGTCCGCGACCTCCCGCTCGAACGGGTAGCCGTCACCGATCGCCGCCACGGTGTCGATGTCGTAGGCCAGGACCCACGCGTCGTAGCCGAAGGTCTTCCGCAGTGCGGCTTCCGCGGTCTTGCGCACCGCCGAGACCGTGGCCTGTGATTCGAGGAGCACGTTGCCGCTGGCCAGAATGGTGCGGACATTCTCGAATCCCGCCCGGGTCAGCGCCGTTGCCACGTCGGCCATCTTCAGCTTCACCCCGCCGACGTTGACGCCGCGTAGAAAAGCCACGTATTCGGTCATTGCCGATCAATCGTAGAGATCACAACAGGGCACGTGCGCTCCACGTAGGCTCTCGGTATGGCGCCGCAGGCATTCGACGACAAGCTACTGGCCGTCGTCAGCGGGAACTCGCTGGGCGTACTGGCCACGATCAAGCGCGACGGGCGCCCGCAGCTCTCGAACGTGTCGTACTACTTCGATCCCCGCAGCAACGCGATCGAGGTGTCGATCACTGAGCCGCGCGCCAAGACGCGTAACCTGCGTCGCGACCCGCGGGCTTCGATTCTGGTCAGCGCCGACGACGGCTGGTCGTATGCGGTCGCCGAGGGTACCGCCGAATTGACTCCGCCGGCGGCCGAGCTGCACGACGACACCGTCGAGGCCTTGATTCGGTTGTATCGCAACATCGCCGGCGAGCATCCGGATTGGGACGATTACCGGCGTGCGATGGTCACCGACCGCCGAGTGCTGATGCGGTTGCCGATTTCCCACGTGTATGGGATGCCGCCGGGAGTCCGTTAGCGAGTTAGCCTGTGAACATGGCAGCCGACCGTTCTTCCCCGCGACCGGGTGGTGCCCCCGCGGAGACTGATACCAAGCGCAAGTTCCGCGAGGCGTTGGAACGAAAGAACGCCCGCGCGTCCGGCGGTGAGCAGCACAAGGACGCCGGCGCCAAGCAGCCGCGCAGCCACGGCCCGGCAGAGCAGCGACGGGAGTTCCGCCGCAAGAGCGGTTAGCCCGCCACGGCGTTCGTTGTCGTCACCTTCGAATCGGTGGCCATAGCGCGTGCGGCGATCAGCGCCGCCAGCAGAACCGCCACGCACAGCAGACCGTCGTCCTTCAGCCCCCACCTGACGGACACCAGGGTCGCGGTCCCCGCGACGCACAGCAGCGCGCCGACGGCCGCGCTGCGCGGGCCCGGACCGGCCACAAAGCCGCCGTCCCAGCCTGGCAGCGAGTTGTTCTCGAGCGGTCGCAGCGCGACGAACAGTGCACCTACCATGACGATCATCAATACGGTTTGCGCGACGCTCAAGGCGATGAAGCCGGGAGCAGCTGCGTCGTAGCGGGGAACACCGAGGGCGTCGAA
>JAFAWC010000598.1 GCA_019242135.1 Mycobacteriaceae bacterium
TGCACGGGCCACGGCGGGTTCTCGTACCGGTCGACGCGCACCAGCCCGGAGTACACCCGCGGAATGGGCCAAAACACGGTCGGCGACACCATCCCGCACCGGCGGACGTTGCCGAAAAACCGGATCTTCGCACTCGGTGACCCGTACTCCTTACCGCCCGGCCCGGCGGCCAGCCGCTCGGCCACCTCGGCTTGGACCATCACCAGGACCACCCGGATGGACGGGAACTCGGCAAGCAGGTGAAGGAGCGCGGGAACGGCGATGTTATAGGGAAGGTTGGCGACGAGTGCTGTCGGCGGTCCGAAGGGCGAGTCCTGCAGGTCGATGCTGCGCAGCGCCAAGATGTCCAGGTTTTGGACGATGAAGCGGGTGGCCTCGCTGTGGCTGTGGTCGGCCACGGTCTGCGGCAGCCGCTCGGCGAGCACCGGATCGATCTCCACCGCGGTCACCGATGCGCCCCTGTCGAGCAGCCCCAGCGTCAACGAACCGAGTCCGGGACCGACTTCGAGCACATGGTCATCGCGCCCCACTCCCGACGCCGACGTGACCCGGCGGACAATATTGCCGTCGTGAACAAAACTTTGCCCTAACGACTTTCGCGGGCGAAGGTCGAGCTCTTTCGCCAGCCGACGGATCTCGGTCCGCCCGAGCAGGCGGATCGTCAGCGCGCCCCCAGCCGTGCGCTGCACACCGGCCACGCACCCCACCCCTGGCGCGACTGGGTCACGCTGGCGACTGCGATCTGCTCTTCGCGGGTCGCCAGGTCGGCGCGCGCCGCGTAGCGCAGGCCGCCGTTGCGTTCCCAAGTGTTCTGGTCGAACTGGACACCGCCGTAGAAACCGTTGCCGGTGTTGATCGACCAGTTGCCGCCGGCCTCACAGCCGGCCAACGCGTCCCACGTCGCACCGTTCGTCACGGGCGGCACCTCGGTGCCGGGCTTCGCGCCGACACGTACCACCGCGGGCCGCGCCGCCGTGACAACATCGTTGGCCACCGGCAGACGGCCCGTCTCCACGCCGTCAACGATGGACACCGCGAAGGTGACGTCCTGATCGCCCGGGGCGCCGGGATCGTCGACGACTCGGCGGCTCATGTTCATCGTGGGGTCCGGAACATTCTGCGCCGGCGGCGGCAAAGGCATCCGTTGGGTGACCTTATCCATCCGGATCCGCGTCACGACCACGGTCATCCCCTCGGTGACCGGGGTCGTCGGCGGGGGCACCACCTTGTCGGCCTGCTGAAGCGGTGCACCGGCGGCGGCCAGCAGCCCCGCGACATCGGGCGCGGCCAGCCGGCGATCGGTCATCACGCCGCCGTCGTCGAGGTGCACATTCTTCGCGCTCACGACCGGCAGTTCCATGCCGGCCAGCGGAAGCCGACTGGACCGCGACGCCGCGGTCGGCGCCGCATCGGCCATCGACAGCTGTTGCAGCGCCTCGTCCACCGTCGACGCGGTGGTCCACACCTGGTGACTCTCGTGGCCGTCCATCGACACCTCAAGCGGGCGGCTGCGGCGCAGCACGATGGTCTCCGACTGCTGGACCTGCTCATTCCCGTTCGGGTACAGGTCGTCACGGTCACCCACCGAGAAACCATTCTCGTGGACCACGTCGATGACGCGGGACTTCATCGTCGAAACCGTCATCGGTAACCCATCGACTTCCAGCGTCACCGTCTTGTGCACCGCCACGGCGTAGCTTGCGGCGGCTGTGAGAGCCAAAAGTAACGCGCCCACGAGGGCGCGCAATATTGGTGAATTGTTCTCGTACAGCTTGGTCAGAGCATTCAAGTGGCGTCTATCCCGACTGTCGACGTCATTTGCTAGGCCGCTCGGGCCGGAACTGATCACAAGACCGTAACGAACACCCCAACCCGAGGCAAATCGAGAGGGCGACTTGAGGCTTGAATCACATTCGTGTCGCGCGGTCAGATCGAGAGTCCGTAGACGCGGGCCGCGGTTGCGGTCGCATCCCGCGCCACGTCCTCGGCGGGCCGGCCGGTCAGGTCAGCCAGCGCCCGCACGGTGTAGGGCAGGCAGTACGGCTCATTGGGCGCGCCCCGGTACGGGTGCGGAGTCAGAAACGGCGCGTCGGTTTCGACTAGCAGCTGTTCGGCCGGGATCAGCCGGGCGGCCTCGTGCAAAGCGGTCGCGTTCCTGAAACTGACAGTGCCCGACAAACTTAGATACCAGCCTGCGTCCAGGCAGCGGCGGGCCATCTGAACACCCCCGGAAAAACAGTGGAAGATCACCGTGTCCGGGGCCCCCTCGGCACCCAGGACGTCGAGCACCTCGCGGTCGGCGTCGCGGTTGTGGATCATCAGCGGCTTGCCGAGACGCTTGGCGAGGTCGATGTGCCACGCGAAGGCGTCGGCCTGCACGGCCGGAGCCGCGCAGCCGTCCAGCCGACCGGGCCAGTACAAATCGAGCCCGGTTTCGCCCACCGCCACCACCCGCGGCTCACCCGCCAGACACTCCAGGTCGGCACGTGCGGTGTCGGTCAGGAGGTCCGCGCGGGTGGGGTGTAGCGCGACCGACGCGTACACCCGGGGATCGAGCTGCGCGGCCTGTACCACCCACCGTGCGGAGGCCAGATCGTCGGCCACCGTGACAATGGCCTTCACCCCGACCGCGGCGGCCCGGTCGACGATCGCGCGCAGGCTGTCCGCGTCGCCCGCGCCGCAGGCATCCAAATGGGTGTGCGCATCCACGAGCGGTGTCAGGGGCCGCGGCGGCGGCGGCGCAGGACGCTGGGTCGGCCGGCTCACAATGAGACACCATAAGGTTGACCGTGAAATGGAGCCGTTCTACCTGACCACCGCGATCGACTACCCGAACGGTGCGCCCCATGTCGGGCACGCGTACGAAAAGATCGCGACCGATGCCATCGCGCGGTTCAAGCGCCTCGACGGGTTCGACGTCCGCTTCCTGACAGGCACCGACGAGCACGGTCTGAAGATGGAGGAGGCGGCCGCCGCCGAGGGGATTCCGACCGGGCAACTGGCGAGGCGCAACTCCGACGTGTTTCAGCAGCTGCAGGATCGGCTCAACATCTCCTACGACCGGTTCATCCGCACCACCGACCACGACCACCTCGCGGCGTCCACGGCGATATGGCAACGGATGGTCGAGGCCGGCGACATCTATCTGGGCTCTTATGCGGGCTGGTATTCGGTGCGCGACGAGAGCTATCTCAGCGAAGACGAAACGCGCGTGGACACCGACGGGACACGTGTGGCCGTGGAGAGCGGCGCTCCGGTCACCTGGACCGAGGAGCAGACCTACTTCTTCCGGCTCTCCGCGTATGCCGACAAGCTGTTGGCTCACTACGAGGCGCATCCGGAGTTCATCGCGCCGGACGTGAGGCGCAACGAGGTGATCAGCTTCGTCTCAGGCGGGCTGCGCGACCTGTCGATCTCCCGGACGTCGTTCGACTGGGGCGTGCCGGTGCCCGACCATCCCGACCATGTCATGTACGTGTGGGTGGACGCGTTGACGAACTACCTCACTGGCGTCGGATTCCCCGACACCGAGTCGGAAGAGTTTTGCAGATTCTGGCCGGCCGATCTGCACATGATCGGCAAGGACATCATCCGGTTCCACGCCGTGTACTGGCCGGCGTTTCTGATGTCGGCCGGGATCGAGTTGCCGCGCAGGGTTTTCGCGCACGGTCATCTGCTCAACCGGGGCGCGAAGATGAGCAAGTCGGTGGGCAACGTCGTCGACCCGCTCGCGCTGATCGACCAATTCGGGGTCGACCAGGTGCGTTACTTTCTGCTGCGCGAGGTTCCGTTCGGGCAGGACGGCAGCTACAGCGAGGAAGCGATCGTGGCACGCATCAACGCCGACCTCGCCAACGAGCTCGGCAACTTGGCGCAGCGCTCGTTGTCGATGGTGGCCAAGGACCTCGAAGGTGTGGTGCCGCAACCCGGAGCGCTCACCGACGACGACCGGTCACTGCTGTCGGCCGCCGACGGCCTGCTGGAGCGGGCCCGAGCACACTTCGACGCCCAGGCGATGCATCTGGCGCTGGAGGCGATCTGGTTGGTGCTCGGCGCCGTGAACAAATACTTCTCGGCCCAGGAGCCGTGGGTGCTGCGCAAGTCGGAATCAGCGTCCGACCGTGACCGGTTCGGCACCGTGCTGTACACGACGCTAGAGGTGGTCCGCATCGCCGCGCTGTTGGCGCAACCGGTGATGCCCGAGTCCGCCGCGAAACTGCTCGGCCTGCTCGGCCAGCCCGCCGAGCAGCGCGCGTTCGGCGCGATCGGGACGCGGCTGGCGCCCGGAACGGTGCTGCCGGCGCCGGTGGGCGTGTTCCCGCGGTATCAGTTGCAGTGAACCATCGTTAGGCACAGTGCCGCGATCGCGAAGCCCTGCAGGACAGCCCGGGTGGTGATGACCCGGTCCCAGTCACTCTGCAGCGCACGCGCATCCGGCGGAAGGTCGCCGTCCTTCGCCGCAGCAACGAGGCGTCGGTTGATCGGCGCACTCACCCGCAGATAGGCCACGAGCCAAATCAGAAGCAGGCCAACAGCGGTCGCGGCAGCGCCGGCAGCTATCCATCGCCCGCTCAGCGCGGCCAGCGCCGAACTCACCGCCGCGGAAACGATGCCGAGCACGCCGGGCACCGGCATCCGTCGGTCGCCGTAGTAATGCACGTTTCCCATCACCGCGACGAGCACCCAATCGTTGACACGCGCCAGCGCGGGTTTTTGCACGACGGCACAAAAAACATCCGTGCCGTAGATCACGGCCGCGGACAACACGGCAATCAATGCGGCGATCCGCGCACCTTCGATCATCCCTGTCACCACTGAGCTCCCACCGTCGTAAGTGTTAGCAACGCTAACCCCCGTGGTCGTTTCTGTCAATAGCGTCGCTAATCTTTCTAGCGGTGCTAGCCTGGGGTATGACCATCGCGGACCGCCGGGCCCGAGACCGCGCCGCCCGGCGCCGGCTCATCGTGGCGACGGCTCGACGGCTGGCCGAAACCGAGGGATGGGACGCGGTCACGACGCGCCGCCTGTCCACCGAGATCGAGTACAGCCAACCGGTGCTGTACAAACACTTTCCGGGCATGGACGCAATCGCGGAGGCCGTCGCGATCGACGGATTCGGGGAACTCGGCGATGCCCTTCGCGATGCGGGCTCGGGCGGCGGACGGCCCGCCGACAGGCTGCGCCGCATCGCCCAGGCGTATGTCGACTTCGCTCGCGACAACCCGGCTCTCTACGACGCGATGTTCACCCGTGCGACCACACTGCGTTTCGCCGCCGACGACACCCCACCGCAGCTGTCGGCCGCCTTCGGTGGCCTGCGATCGGCGGTTGAAGAAATCTGCGGCCCGGCCGATGTGGATACGGCCAGCGAGGTCGTGTGGGCTGCGCTGCACGGACTGGCCACCTTGAGCCGCAGCGGCCGACTGCGCCCCGAATACGAATTCGACCGCATCGAACTGCTGGTGGCGCGCACAGTGAGCTAGCCCACATCAGGGCCGCGGGCTGTCACGTCACGACCACGGCGGGTGTCTAAAGGGCATGACACACATGAGCACAGCAGTGACCACTCCCCGCACCCGCGTCGTCGTGCTCGGCGGCGGCTACGCCGGCACGCTGGCGGCCAACCGTCTACAGATCCGAGGTGACGTCGCCGTCACGCTGGTCAACCCGCGGCCCGAGTTCGTCGAGCGGATCCGGTTACATCAGCTGGTAGCCGACACCGGCGCGGCGACCGTCGACTTCGCGGCGATGCTGCACCCTGAGGTTGCGTTGCTGGTCGACACGGCGACCGAGATCGACCCCACCGGCCGGCGCGTCCGGCTGGCGTCGGGCAGCGCCCTGAGTTACGACTACCTGATCTATGCGGTCGGCAGCACCGCCGCGGCGCCCGGTGCGCCCGGAGCATCCGAATTCGCCTATCGGATAGCCGAATTCGAGCATGCCCGGCGGCTTCGCAACCGGATCAGCGAGCTGCATCCCGACGCGCCGGTGGTCGTCGTCGGCGGCGGGCTCACCGGGATCGAGACGTCGGCCGAACTGGCCGAGCAGCGGCGCGCCGGCACCGTGACGCTGATCTGCGGCGCCACGCTCGGGCCATCGTTGAGCGACCAGGGCCGCCGCTCAGTCGCCCGCCAGCTGCAGCGGTTGGGCGTGCGGGTGCTCGACGGCACCGTCGTCACCGAAGTGCGCGAGCACGCAGTAATGCTGCAGGACGGCCGGCAGATAGACAGCGCGGCGACGATCTGGACCGCCGGCTTCGGTGTGCCGGAGCTGGCGGCGCGCAGCGGGCTGCGCACCGACGCATTGGGCAGGCTGCTCACCGATGAGACCCTGACCAGCATCGACGACGAGCGCATCGTCGCCGCCGGCGACGCGGCGGCACCGTCGGGCCAGCCGCTGCGGATGAGTTGCCAGGCGGCCGGTCCGCTCGGTGCCCAGGCCGCCAACACGGTGCTGAGCCGTATCGCGGGTGACGAGCCCGCGGCGCTGAACCAGGCGTTCGTCGGGCAGTGCGTCAGCCTTGGCCGCAAGCGGGCGACGGTGCAGCTGTCACACACCGACGACACGCCCCGGCGGACGTACATCGCGGGACGGCCGGCAGCGGCGATCAAGGAATGGATTTGCAAGGGCACAGTCAGTTTCATTGCGCGCGAAGGCCGCCGACCGGGCTCGTACTTCTGGCTACGGGGCGGCAAGAGGCCTACGGCAGAACGGGTGGCGATCGGATGAGTGATTCGTCTCGCGGTGGTGCCGAGCACGCCGAGCGGTTCACCCACCTGCGGCCGTTGTTGTTCACGATCGTCTACGAAATCCTCGGCTCGGCCAGCGAATCCGATGACGTGCTGCAGGACAGCTACCTGCGCTGGGCGCAGGTGGACCTCTCGGCCATCCGCGACACCAAGTCCTACCTCGCGCAACTGGTCACCCGGCATGCCCTCAACGCGCTGCGCGCCGGTGCCCGCCGCCGCGAGGACTACGTGGGGCCGTGGCTGCCAGAGCCGCTGCTCCTCGACGAAGCAGACCCAGCAGCTGACGTGGTGCTCGCCGAGTCGGTGTCGATGGCGATGCTGGTGGTGCTCGAGACACTGAGTCCCGACGAACGCGCAGTCTTCGTGCTGCGCGAGGTGTTCGCGTTCGACTATGACGAAATCGGCTCTGCGGTAGGCAAGTCCGCATCGGCCGCCCGCCAGATCGCTCACCGCGCACGCGAACATGTGCGGGCCCGCCGCAAGCGGTTCGAACCGGTGGACCCGCAGCTGAGCGAACGGCTCACCGC
>JAFAWC010000007.1 GCA_019242135.1 Mycobacteriaceae bacterium
GCCGCGAGCGTGAAATCGGCGGCCAGCGCGAGATTGCAGCCCAGGCCGACGGCGTAGCCGCGCACGCTGCACACCACCGGCAGATGAACGGTGTGAATCAACTCGATCATCCGGTGCGCGGTGAGGGGGATGCGCCGCAGCAGGTCACCGGTGCGGGGACGCGGCCGGTCCGGTTTGTTCGTCGATACCCAGTCGGCTCCGGTGCAGAAGTCGGCACCTTCACCCGTGACGTGGATTGCGCGAAGCGAGTCGTCCCGGGCGGCCGTCGTCAGCGCATCCACCAAGGCGTCGACCATGTCGGGGCTCAGCGAGTTGCGCCGACCGGGGCGGTCGATCGTGATGGTCAGCACCGCGCCGTCGCGCCGTGCCGTTACCGCGCCGTCAGCTGCGCCGGCGTCGACGTCGTGAGTCACCGCGAAAACCCGCACCTTTCCGACGCATACGGTTGTGCATACAGTAGGCTATACCATTACTGTCCTGCACAAGTTAGCAAGGAAAGGCTGCCAGCGGAATGGCCACCGATCGGGTTGCGACCGGCGACGACCGCCGGTTCGGCGAGAGACCGCTCGCGCAGACGGTCGCGGCGGCTGCCGCCATCCGGCGTCTCACCGGCCTGCTGCTGTCGCTGGAGCACGATCACCCGACGGTCGACGTGATGCTCGAGCATTTCGCGAACTGGGAACGCGACCTTGCCGGCGCCGTGCCCGCCGACAGCGCACCGCGCCTCGGATCCGATGACAGCGATTCCCGGCGGGTGTATCTCGGGCACGCATTCGACATCGGCGCATTCAACCCGTGTTTTCCGGAGTACCGCTTCGATCGTCTCGATGCCGACACGGCGTCGGGAACCGTCACGTTTCCGTTGGTGTTCGAAGGCCCGCCGGGGTTCGTGCACGGCGGGTTTCTCGCCGTTCTCTTCGATTGCATTACTCAGCATCAGAATTGCGCGGTGGCGCTCTCAGGCCGGACGCGGTCGCTGGCCGTGACATACCGCCGTCCGACGCCCATCCTGACCCAGCTGCGTTTCGACATCGTCCGGACGCAGATCGACAGGGCGATCACCTCGACGGCGCGACTGCTGCTCGACGGCGAAGTCTTGTGCACCGGCGAGCTCAATGCGGTGGCGGCCGCGCCCGACAAACTCGCGCCGTTCCGCTTGGGCACGCGCCGCGGCGCGGACTGATCGGATGCCCGGCGGGCCCGTGGCGCAGCTCGCGCTTGATAGGGCCAACTCGTTGAACCGGCCCAGTTCTGACAGCAAGGAGTCCGCCGATGACCAATCCGAATGTTTCGGATGACCGCGTTCTGTTCGACACCGAACCCGACAAGCGGATCGCCACGATCACCTTGAACAACCCGCAGCAGCGGAACTCTTATGACGCGTCGATGCGCGATAGCCTGGCCCGCTGCCTGGATCGCGTCGCCGAGGACGACGATCTGACCGTTGTGTTGCTTCGCGGAGCCGATGGGGTGTTTTCCACCGGCGCCGACATGAACAACGCGTACGGCTGGTACGGCCCGGCCGGCACCGAGACGAAGAGCCGGCCCAGCCAGCGCCGCCGACTCACCGTGGACCGCAAGTCGTTCGGCTTCTACCACAACCTGATGGGTTTCCCGAAAGTGACGGTCGGCGAGATCAGCGGCTACGCCCTCGGCGGTGGTTTCGAAATGGCGCTGATGACCGACATCTCCGTGATCGCCCGCGACACGCAGCTCGGCATGCCCGCGACGCGCTTCCTCGGACCGGCGCTCGGCAGCCTGCACATGTTCTTCCACCGCCTCGGCCCGGTCCTGGCTCGTCGCCTCCTTCTCACCGGCGACATCATCGAGGCGGGATCGATCGAACACCTCGGGGTGTTCACCGAGACATGCGACGCTTCCCGCGTTGCCCTCCGCGCCAGGTACTGGGCCGAGAAGGCCGCGAGGATGCCCGCCGACGGGGTCGTGATCGCCAAAGAAGCCTTCCGTCTGGTGGAGCAGAGCCAGGCCTACCAGGGTGAGGAAGTCGCGAGTTACCTGTTCCATGCCTTCGGGACAAACCTGCAGTTCGCGCCGGGGGAGTTCAACTTCGTCAAAACGCGTGCCCAGGTCGGCACCAAGGAGGCGTTCCGGCTGCGCGACGAGCACTTCCACGTCCCGGAACCCGACGCATGACCGACCCGGCCTGCGGCTCTGGAGGGTCGCCTGGTACCTTTACAGTATCGTCACGATCCGTAATGCTGTCCGCACCGGCAGCCCAAAGCCCGAGGTCACGCCATGCCAACACCCGTCATTGTCGCCGCGACCAGGACAGCGATCGGCCGATCCTTCAAGGGGGCGTTGGTCAACACCACGCCCGAGACGCTGATCACCACCGTGCTGCCCGAGGTCATTCGCCGGGCCGGCGTGAACCCAGCCGACATCGACGACGTCATTTTCGCCGAATCGCACTATGGCGGTGGTGATCTCGCCCGTTATGCGGCCGCCGCGACCGGCATGGAGCACGTTCCTGGGCAGTCCGTGAACCGGCACTGCGCGGGCAGTTTGACGGCGATCGGCAACGCGGCCGCACACATCGGATCGGGCATGGAGCGTGTTCTAATCGCCGGGGGCGTGCAGTCCCTGTCCATGACCCCGGTGCAGAAGTGGCGGATTCCCGGACCCGAGCTGAAGTTCGAGGAACCGTGGATGCCGCCGACCCATCCCGAGACCGCGGATGCGCCGACGAAAGACATGTCGATCACGGTCGGCTGGAACACCGCGAAGGCCGTCGGTATCACCCGCGAGGAGATGGACGCGTGGGCGGCCCGGTCTCATCAGCGTGCCATCGCCGCGATCGACGACGGCAAGTTCGTCGACGAGATCATTCCGTTGAAGGTGACATTGCCCGATGGCTCGGTAATCGACTTCAGCGTCGACGAACATCCGCGCCGCGATACCACCGTCGAGAAGCTGGCCGCCCTCAAGGTCCTGCACCCCGAAATCGAGGGGTTCTCGATCACCGCCGGCAACAGCAGCGGCACCAACGATGCCGCCGCGGCGGTGGCAGTCGTCGAAAAGGCGTACGCCGACGCCGAGAACTTGACGGTGATGGCCGCGGTCAAGGCGTGGGCGAGCGCCGGTGTTGCTCCGCGCGACACCGGACTGGGCGCGGTCAAGGTGATCGACAAAGTGCTTCAGCGGGCGAACCTGACGCCGGCCGATGTCGCCCTGTGGGAAATCAACGAGGCGTTCGCCTCGGTGCCGATCGCCGCGTGCCGTGAATACGGTCTCGACGAGGAGCGGGTGAATTTCTCCGGCAGCGGGTGCAGCCTCGGCCACCCCATCGCCGCGTCCGGGGCGCGAATGGTGACCACGCTCACCTACGAGCTGCAGCGCCGCGGCGGCGGCATCGGCGTCGCCGCGATGTGTGCGGGCGGTGGCCAGGGCGGCGCGGTCGTTATCGAAGTCTGAGCGCCGGTCTAGCGCTTGGCGGCCTTGCGCACCCGCCGGGCAGGCGCTTTAGCCGACTGTTGCCGCTCCTGGATCAGGCGACTGGCGTGGTCGAGGATGCAGGTGAGCCCGTACTCGAAGTTCTTTTCGTCCGCGGCGCCCAACCGGTGCCCCTTCGCGGTCAACTTGGCGATCAGCGGCGTGGTCTTGGCATCGATCGTCCTGGGTTGGTAGCCGCCCCGTTCTCCGTCGTCGACCTCGCTCGTCTTCTCCTGCAGGCGCTCGAGCACCACAGTGCCGCGAACATGAAGCGAGACGGCCGAATATGTGTCGAACGCATCCTCCGGTGACAGTCCCGCCTCCACCAGGGCGTCGATCGCTGTCTCCATCTGCTCGATACCCAGCCGGCGGGCCTTCGCACCCAGCGCGCCCCGGATCAGGATCAGGTCGGTCAGGATCGGACTGCTCAAAAACGTCTTGCGCATCATCCGGGCATGGTTGCGTAACGACTCGCGCCAGTTGCCGGCTTCGACGTACGGGGTGGCGAAGGTGAACTGCCGCAGCGCACGATCGGCCATCGCGTTGAGGAGGTCGTCCTTTTTGCGGAAGTACCAATAGATGCTTGTCACACCCACGCCGAGGTGCTTGCCCAGAAGGGGCATGCTCAGATTGTCGATGGAGACCTCGTGTGCGAGCTCCAGGGCGCCGTCGATAATGTCGTCGGGTTTGATCGAACCGCGCTCGCGTCGCTGACGCTTATCGGCGGTCGCCGGCCTTACCACTCCTGCGCTACCTCCGTCGTGAACTCGTCACCTGTCAACGATACCGGTGGCGATCCGATTCAGTCATCGGGAAGGCTTTCGGTACTGCGTCGTGTCGTCGTCGCGTACCCGCTCGCCGCGGAGCCGGGCCACCCCATTACGGTAATCGATATAGTAAGCATTCTTGTAGTCTCCGCCGGCTCGGGAAGGGACATCGTGGCCGACACGATTCTCCAGCGATGTACGTCGAACCGATTTGGCCTGTAGCAGGATGGATTTGGGGCTGAAGGACGCGACCGCAGTGGTCGTCGGCGGCAGCCGGGGGATGGGTTTGGCCAGCGCCCGGTGCCTGGCCGACGATGGCGCCCGGGTGGCGATCGTCGGTCGGTCTCGTGACGTTGTGGACCAGGCCGCCGCGGAGCTGGCGCGCCGGGGCAGCCCAGATGCCGTCGGATTGGTCGCCGACGCCGCCGACCCGGGGCAGGTTGACAAGCTGTTCACCGAGGTTGGCGACCGATGGAACGGCCGACTCAATGTACTCGTCAACGCGGTCGGGCCCGGTTCTGTGGGCAGCTTTGAAGACCTCACCGACGACCAGTGGCGTAGTGCCGTCGACGAGGGCGTGATGGGCATGGTGCGTTGCGTCCGCGCGGCACTGCCGCTGCTTCGAGCTGCCGACTGGGCACGCATCGTCAATTTCTCGGCTCACTCGACACAGCGGCAAAGCGTGATCCTGCCGGCCTACACCGCGGCCAAAGCGATGGTGAACAGCGTCTCGAAGAACCTGTCGCTGGCGCTGGCCAAGGATGAGATTCTGGTCAACGTGGTTTCGCCGGGCAGCATCGCCTCGGAATCGCTCGTCGGCTGGGCCTCGTCTGTGGGTGTCGACGGTACCGACCTCTACGCCCTGATGGACGCCATCGCCGAGCACTTCGGCCACCCGGCACACCTGCCCCGTGCCGGCCTTCCCGACGAAATCGGCCCCGTGGTGGCGTTTTTGGCGTCCCAACGGAATTCCTACATGACCGGGGCCAACGTGAACGTCGATGGGGGCAGCGACTTCACCTGAAAGCTCTCAAGCCGAAGGAGCAGATGAATGGCAACCGCGCGAGAGGCACGGGAGTGGGCGCACCACGCCCTTCGCGGCATCGGGGATTCGCTGTACACCCCGTTTTGTGGAACCGACGGCGACGACATCGATTGGGACGCCTACCGGCAACTTATTCGCTACTGCGTCGGTGAGCTGTCTCACCCGATGCTCTGGCTGACAAGCGGCGTCGCGGAGTTTTGGTCGCTGACGATTCCCGAGCGGAAACGCTTGCTAACGACGGCGATCGAAGAAGCCCGCGCCGTCAACCCCGACGTCGTCATCCAGTCCTGCACAGCAGCACTTTCGGCCAAGGACTGCCTCGAATTGACGCTGCACGCCCAAGATACTGGCGCTGACATCGTCTACATCCAGACGCCGATGATGGAGCTGCATGGTGGTGAGGGCGTCCTGAACTTCTTCCGCTACATCAGCGATCGCACCGACATTGCGCTGGGGATGTTCAATTCGCCCTCGTCGGGCTACGTGCTCAACGCCGCCGAGAGTGCACGCATCGTTGAGGCGATTCCGGCCGTCTGCGCGACAAAGGAGGGCGCGTTCCGGCCGGCAAACAGCCACCTCCTGCACGAGCTCGCGCCCGAGCTGGTGATCTGGGAATGCGATACGACGGTGTACCGGGCGGGATGGCTGCGCGCCGGACTCGTCGGGCCCGCTCAACTGGGCACCACGGGATATCTCTACGAGACGCCGCACCGGCGCATCCTCACCGACTACTGGGACCTCATCTGGAACGACAAACTGGTCGAGGCGATGGACTACGCCGTGGACTCGGGACTGGAACAGTTCGGCGTAGACATCCGATCGTGGTTCATCTGCTACCCGGGGCGCCCGGACTACTTCACGCACTGGGGTGGTGCATTCAAATACGCCGCCTCGGTGCTCGGTTTGCCGATCGGTGACTACCCGCACTCGAGGCCGCCTCAGGCGCAGCTCCCGCCCATCGCCCAAGACGAGATCCGCAATGCCTACCACAAACTCGGCCTGATCGAGCAGTGATGGGCCGACTGGGCAGATTGTCGTCGACGTCTTCGAACGTCGGCGACGAGGGCCGCACACCCGCCGACGCTTTGCAGAATGCACTACCGATAGGTGTACAGTATGGAATACATCCAGCTCGGAGTCGTCTTAGGAGGTCCACGCGGTGAGCGTCCCAGACCGAGTCGCCGAAGCTGACTCGGTGCGCTACGAGGCGCGTGCCAGCGGTGTCGCCGTGCTGACCTTTAACCGCCCCGAACGCATGAACGCCTGGGGCGGTGGCCTGGCCACCGCGTTTTACTCCTGCCTCGACCGGACCGAATCCGACCCGCACATTCGCGCCGTGGTCGTCACCGGAAGCGGCCGTGCGTTCTGCGCTGGAGCGGATATGGGGAACCTGT
>JAFAWC010000096.1 GCA_019242135.1 Mycobacteriaceae bacterium
CAGCTCGGCGACGAGGGACTGATCGTGCTGGGCAAGGTCGAAAAGGGGACGCTCGCAGAACATCTCGAGATCGGCATGGAGATGGAGCTGACCATCGAGTCGCTCTACCGCGACGACGATGGTGCCGACCGGACCGTCTACGCGTGGAGGATGGCGTGATGCCGCCTGTCTACATCCTCGGTGCGGGGATGCATCCCTGGGGCAAATGGGGAAACGACTTCACCGAATACGGCATGGTGGCTGCGCGCGGCGCGCTGTCTGAAGCCGGTCTGGACTGGTCACAGATTCAGTTCGTCGCCGGGGCGGACACCATCCGTAATGGCTATCCCGGCTTCGTCGCCGGTGCGACGTTCGCTCAGAAGCTGGGCTGGACCGGCGTGCCGGTGAGTTCGAGTTATGCGGCCTGTGCGAGCGGCTCCCAAGCGTTGCAGAGCGCGCGCGCCAACATCTTGGCCGGATTCTGCGACGTGGCCCTTGTGGTCGGCGCCGACACCACCCCGAAAGGGTTCTTCGCCCCGGTCGGCGGCGAACGGCGCAACGACCCGGACTGGCAGCGGTTCCATCTGATAGGGGCTACCAACCCCGTCTACTTCGCGCTGCTGGCGCGCCGGCGCATGGATCTTTACGGCGCCACCGCCGAGGATTTCGCGCAGGTGAAAGTCAAAAATGCCAAACATGGTGTGCAGAACCCCAACGCGCGGTTCCGCAAGGAATCCTCGGTCGCCGACGTCCTGGCCAGCCCGGTTGTCGCGGACCCGCTGCGGCTGCTCGACATCTGCGCGACATCGGACGGCGCCGCCGCACTGATCGTGGCCAGTGAGCAGTTCGCGCGTGCACACCTCGGATCGCTCCAGGGCGTGCCGTCGGTGCGCGCCGTCAGCACCGTCACGCCTCGCTATCCGCAACACTTGCCCGAATTGCCCGACATCGCGACCGACTCCACCGCCGTTGTGCCGGCACCCGAGAGGGTGTTCAAAGATCAGATCATCGACGCCGCGTACGCTGAGGCCGGCATCGGACCCGAGGATGTCGGTCTGGCGGAGGTCTACGACCTGTCGACCGCGTTGGAACTTGACTGGTACGAGCACCTCGGGCTGTGCGCCAGGGGGGAAGCAGAGGCGTTGCTGCGCAGCGGCGCAACCACCATTGGTGGCCGCGTGCCGGTCAATCCCTCGGGTGGACTGGCATGCTTCGGCGAGGCCATCCCCGCACAAGCCATCGCTCAGGTCTGCGAACTCAACTGGCAGCTCCGCGGCCAAGCAACCGGCCGCCAGGTCGACGGCGCGAACGTTGGCATCACGGCCAACCAAGGCCTCTTCGGTCATGGTTCCTCCGTCATCGTCGCCCGCTGACCCGCTGACCCGCTGACCAGAAGCTCACTGCACCTGGTAGATCCAGACCGTCGGATCGGCGAGTTCACCGGTGTCGGTCCACTTATACCGACGGGCTATCCCCTGGCCGCTGTAGTGCCGCATCCAGTCCAGCATCTGCGGGCGGACCAGCATTCCGGCGTCGATGCCACCGAGCATGATGGTCGCGAGGTCATAGCCCTCAGCACTGTATGCCCCAGGGTCACGGCCGAACTTGCCGCGATACGCCGCCGTGAACCACGACGGGTCGGGGCCGCATGGACAGGACAGCACGGTGTCCTTTCCGGAATGGCCGGCCTGCGTGGCGAATTGGGGACTAGCCATGCTCTGTGCGAACAGGAAAGCCGATGTTATCCCGGCATCCCGCAACCGGCGCGCGAATTCTGAAGCGCCGGCGTACGAACCCGTGCGCAGAACGGCGTCCGGGGCGATGGCACGCATCCGGCCGATGACCTGACCCAAGCGGTTGTCGTCCGGCGTCCCGGAGAATCGGCAGTCGGCAGGCGCCAACCCGCCCAGTGCCTCATCGGCGGCCAACGCCATCGCATCGCCGTACGGCGTGCTGTCACTGATCACGCAGATCTTGCGGTCGCCAAGGGTGTTCTTCAGGTAGTTGGCCGCGGCGCGTCCCTGAATCTCGTCACTGGCGACCCCACGGAAGAATGTCTTCCAGCCCCGTTCGGAGAGCGAACTTCTGGATGCCGAGGCGGTCGCCGCGGGCAGGCCATTCGCCTCGAACATCGCGCCCGCCGCGTCAGCGGCACCGGAGAACGACGGGCCGATCACACCCACCGTGTACGCGTCGGCGACGATCTGGGGCGCAAAATCGGTGACCCGCTGGGGATCACCGCCGGTGTCGAATTCCTTGAGCTGGACCTGGCAACCCGCGTTCGCGCCGTTGTGACTGTCGATCGCCAGTTGCACACCGTTTCTGATGTTGATACCCACTTCGGCGTCCTGACCCGTGAGCGCGCCGGCCATGGCGATCGAAAGCGGCGGGCAGATCGCGGCACCACTGCCCGACGGGTTGGCCGCGACCGTGTTGTCCGGGGTGATCAGCCTCCCGTTCTCATCGATCTCACCCCTGGCGATGAGCTGGTACCCGGGCGATCCGACGCCGGCGATCAGTGCGGCCGCGGCGACGATCAGCACGATGAAACCCAGTGCGGCCAACCCCCGCACCGGCAACCGGCTTCGCCGCCCGGATGTCACGGTTCACGCTACGCCGAGGTAGGCGGCCCGGATGCTGTCGTCATGCAAGAGGTCCTGACCCTGCCCCTCCCGTGTGATCGTGCCGGTTTCGAGGATGTACGCGCGATCTGAGCGGCTCAGAGCTTGTTGAGCGTTCTGTTCCACCAGCAGCACGGTGGTGCCCTGCGAGTTGATATCGGCGATGATGCCGAAGATCTGTGCAATGACCATGGGCGCCAGCCCCATCGAGGGCTCGTCGAGGAGAAGCACACGCGGTCGCGCCATCAGCGCGCGCCCTATCGCGAGCATCTGTTGTTCCCCGCCGGACAACGTGCCGCCGACCTGGTTTCGCCTCTCGGCCAGCCGTGGAAATGCCTCCAGGATCCAATCCATCTTCGCCCGGTGCTCGGCTCTCGTCGGGAAACGCCTTCCGTAGCAGCCCATTTCAAGGTTTTCGGTCACCGTCATGCCGGGGAACACTCCACGGCCCTCAGGCGCCTGGATCACGCCTGCGGCCACCCGAACGTGGGCCTTCATGCGGGAGATGTCGCGGCCCTCGAACCACACCGAACCGCGGCTGAGCGGTCGCAATCCCGATATCGCTCGCATCGTGGTGGTCTTGCCCGCCCCGTTGGAAC
>JAFAWC010000424.1 GCA_019242135.1 Mycobacteriaceae bacterium
TGCCGTCGCTGGGCGAGTTATCGGCGAACGCCGCGCACTCCGATCAGTTCGGCTTCGCTTCGGCCGCCACCGAGACCCCACAACCGATCACCAACATCTTGTCCACGCCGTTGGACGTCGACGGCAAGTCCATCGCACCCGGCCAGATCGTCTACCCAGGATTCGACGCTGATGTGCTGTGGAAGTTCCGCTGGTATTCGCTGATCAACCAGGCGTTGGTGTGGACCACGATCGCCTTGGTCTTCGGTGTTCTCGTCGAGCGTCTCGGCGGCCGCACCAAGCCCGCTTCTGCAGCGGCGGCGGACGAAACCGCCTCCGTCGCATAGCTGGTGACGCGTAGGTGTGTTGCGGCTCCGTGGAGGTGGTGTGCCGAGTTGGCGGCACTGGGCCCGTTTTTTGCCGTCGAGATTCACCGCGCAGGCGAATCTGTGCCACCGCCGTGGCGGCCGATGGCCACGCTCATCGCCGGCACCGAAGAGCTGACCGGGCGCATCGAGGCCGTGAGAACCGCTCTTGCACAACAGGCGCGGAGGCGCCCTGATGACATCGAGATCCGCGTGGCGGCCTCCGTCGCTCACCTTGGGCTCATTGCTCGACTCCTTGCGCCGGCTATTGGGGCGGTCACGCTTGGCCACACTCCGGCGTCGCTGTCCGTTGAGGCTCTGTGGTGGCAGAACCAGCTGGGCGGGCCCTACCCGCTTTCGGTCACCGTGGGATCGGCGGATACGGTGCCCGGGCCGGGCCCTGCCGTCGAGGCGATCACAGCGGCAATTGCCGAACGCTATGCGGTCAGCGACCACGTGCTCTGGGGCAATGTCGGCTCAGCGGCCAATAGTGCCGCTCGGCTCGTATCGACTGCTCGACCGGACCTGAGCGTCTCAGCTCACCGCGCCGCCGATGCCATCCTCGCAGACCCACGCGTCGACGCCGGCGCGCTTCGGGCAGGACCACACTTCCGACGGCGCAGCTGTTGTCTGATCTACCGCATCGCTGATGATCGCACCCAAACTTGCGGCGACTGCGTCCTAAGACCTGGGCGCACCCGGACCCGGCACCCGCGAAGGTGAACGGTACGGCGCACAGCATCAGCAACGATCCAGGACTGCGAGCACGGGGTCTTCAGCCCGCAGACCGGATTGACCCAGAGCCGTTCGGCAGGAACAGCTTTGAGTGCCTCGCGAAGCGATGACGTTATCTCGTCCGCGCTCGAAACTCGCGGTGAGTGAATGTCGTAAACGCCGGGTCCGACACTGTTGGCGAAGCCTGCGGCGTTAAGGTCGACGAGTACCTCGATGTGGCTGCTGCGCTCAATGCAATTCGAAGGAGCCGCTGGCCACCTGGAAGTAGTGGCCGGTATGGGCGTCGGTGCATGTCATCCCTGCGGGCTCGCTGTCGCACGAGATCGAATCGACGGACAGGCGTTGTCCGTAGTTGAGCGTCTGCTCGCCGGCCACGCGCACGGTGTCGCCGTGGCAGACCATCACCGGCGCCTTGCCGGGGCTCAGCATGAAACGATCTCCGAAATGCAGCGGGCAGTCCGCCGGGTGCGGCGGCACCGCGTAGGTGTAGCTGGCGATGTCGCACACGGCGCCAAGGTCGTGGTCCAAATGGCAGGCGATGTTGCCCGACGGGGATTGAAAGTCGGTGTCGGCCGAGGCGGCAGCCCCCGGCGCGAATGTCGCCGCGACCGCCGACATCATCGCGAAGACGGTTTTGGCAGTGGGCATGTCGAATTTCCTATCGGCCGGGCCAGCGAATGTTTTCGCTGTTTAACGCGTGCACGCGAATCGATGGTGGCACGCCCACGAGTTAGCCAACGGGCTTTGGCGAACAACGTCGCGGCCGGCCCCCGGTCCGACAGGGCGTTCAGCAGTCACAGCCGCGTGAACAACCTCTGTCGCAGCCACCACCGCGATGTGCTATCTGCGACGGCATTACACATGTACTATTCAGCCACGAGGACAAGCAGCCGAGGAGTCGAACATCGCCGCACAGCACACCGACGGCGTGCCTGAAGACACCGCCCGGGCGCTGCTCAGTCAAGGTTATCCGGCCGAA
>JAFAWC010000618.1 GCA_019242135.1 Mycobacteriaceae bacterium
TTCTTTCTGCTCTTCGCGCAAGCGCTCATCGCTTCTTTCTGCTCTTCGCGCAAGCGCTCATCGCTTCTTTCTGCTCTTCGCGCAAGCGCTCATCGCTGCTTTCTGCTCTTCGCGCAAGTGCTCATCGCTTCTTTCTGCTCTTCGCGCAAGCGCTCATCGCGCCTCAGCCAGTTCGACCACGTTCGTCAACAGAAACGCCCTCGTCAGCGGTCCGACCCCACCGGGATTCGGCGACACGTGACCGGCCACCTCCCAGACGTCGGGATGCACATCACCGACGAGCTTGCCGTCGACACGTGACACTCCGACGTCGATGACCGCGGCGCCGGGCCGGATCATGTCGGCTGTCACCATGTGGGGCACCCCGACCCCCGCAACGACGATGTCGGCCTGTCTGGTCAGCGCCGGCAGGTCGCGAGTTCCGGTGTGGCACAACGTGACTGTGGCATTCTCGGATCGGCGTGTGAGCAGCAGCCCGAGTGGCCGGCCGACGGTGACGCCACGCCCGACCACGACGACGTGGGCGCCCCCGATCTCGACATCGTAGCGGCGCAGCAGGTGCACGATGCCGCGCGGCGTGCAGGGCAGGGGCGCCGCCTTGCCCAGCACCAGCCGGCCGAGATTGGTCGGATGCAGACCGTCGGCGTCCTTGGCCGGATCCACCCGCTCCAACGCGGCGTTCTCGTCCAGCCGACCGCGCGGCAGCGGCAACTGCACGATGTAGCCGGTGCACTCGGCGTTTTCGTTGAGTTCGTCGATCGTCTCGTCGAGCTTCGCCTGACTGATGTCGGCAGGCAGGTCGCGTCGAATCGACGTGATGCCGACCTTCGCGCAGTCGGCGTGCTTGCCGCGCACATAGGCCTGCGACCCCGGATCGTCGCCGACAAGAATCGTGCCCAGCCCGGGCGCGCGTCCCGCCGCGGTCAGCGCGGTGACCCGCTGCGTGAGGTCGGCGAAGATCTCGTCGCGGGTCGCCTTGCCGTCGAGGACTGTCGCAGTCACGAACGCCATTGTCACAAATCGGGTGAGGACAGGTCGTCGCGGACATGGCAGGCTGCGGCTATGGGTGCCGTTCCGGATGTGTTCTCCCCCGCCAAGCTCGGTCCCCTCACGCTGCGCAACCGGATCATCAAGGCGGCGACGTTCGAGGCGGCCACCCCGGATGCGCTCGTCACCGATGACCTGATCACCTACCACCGCAAGCCGGCGGCAGGCGGCGTCGGCATGACCACGGTGGCCTACTGTGCCGTCTCGCCGGGTGGGCGCACTGAGCGCGGACAGATCTGGATGCGACCGGAAGCTGTGCCGGGTCTTCGCCGGCTCACCGAGGCGGTGCACGCGGAAGGCGCCGCGGTCAGCGCCCAGATCGGCCACGCGGGACCGGTGCGGGTAGGGCGCGCGGACAAGGGAAAGGCTTTGGCGCCGGTTCGGTTCTTCAATCCGATCACGATGAGGTTCGCGAAGAAGGCGACCCGCGACGACATCGACGATGTTATCGCCGCGCACGCCGGCGCGGCCCGGTTCGCGATCGACGCCGGCTTCGATGCCGTTGAGATCCATCTGGGTCATGGCTACTTCTGCAGCTCGTTTCTCAGCCCGCTGATCAATCGTCGCGACGACGAATTCGGTGGCTCGCTCGAGAACCGCGCAAAGGTTGCCCGCGGCGTCGTGCAGGCCGTCCGCCGTGCTGTCGGCGACCAGATCGCGGTCACCGCGAAACTCAATATGGCCGACGGGCTGCGCGCCGGCATCACCGCCGACGAGGCCCTGACCACGGCGAGGTGGCTGGAGAAGGACGGCGGACTCGACGCGATCGAGCTGACCGCGGGCAGCTCGTTCGTCAACCCGATGTACCTGTTCCGCGGCGACGTCCCGCTGAAGGAATTCGCAAACGTCTTCAACCCGCCGATGAGGTGGGCGGTGCGAGCGGTCGGCAAAAAGATTCTGCGCGAGTACCCCTACCGCGACGCCTACCTGCTTGACCTCGCCCGGAGTTTCCGCACCGAGCTGTCCATGCCGCTGATCCTGCTCGGCGGCGTGACCAACCGGGAGACGATGGACCTCGCGATGGCAGAGGGTTTCCAATTCGTCGCGATGGCCCGCGCGTTGCTCGCCGAGCCGGATCTGGTCAATCGGATCGCCGCCGACGGCGACAGCCATTCGGTGCGATCGGCCTGCACGCACTGCAACAAGTGCATGCCGGCAGCGTTCCGATCGCGCCCGTCCGTCCGCACCCACTGCGTGGTGACGGGAGCGCCGGGCTGATCGCCGCTACGCGAACTGCCGTACGAGAGCAAAGCTCTACCTATAGAGTTGTCTCCGATGAGCCGCCCTTCCCCGCCCGCAGTGACTGTTCGCACCGACGGGTCTGAACGCACCTTCGCGCCCGGACACGACGTGGTCATCGGACGCGACCTCCGAGCCGACGTCCGCGTCGCCCATCCGCTGGTGTCGCGGGCGCACATCGTCCTGCGATTCGATCACGGCCGGTGGGTGGCGATCGACAACGGCAGCCTCAACGGGATGTTCGTCGACAATCGCCGGGTTCCCTCCATCGACGTCCGCGATGGACAGCGCATCAACCTCGGCAATCCCGACGGACCGCCGCTGACCTTTGAAGTCGGGCGCCACCAGGGTGCTGCCGGC
>JAFAWC010000457.1 GCA_019242135.1 Mycobacteriaceae bacterium
CGTATGGTTGACCAAATATCTGTTCCGCCGGTAGAGTCGCCCACCGGTACGACAATGTCGCAAGAAAGATGCGCGGGGGGTGTCGTGGGGGCCGGATGGGAGAGATGGCGTGGTGTCGAATCCAATTCGGGTCGTCGTGTGGTCGACCGGTGGCGTCGGGTCCATCGCCATCGGAGCCATCAGCCGTCGTCCCGACCTCGAGCTGGTGGGTGCGTGGGTGCATTCGCCGGACAAGGTGGGCCGCGACGCCGGCGAGCTCGCCGGCGTGGCCCCCATCGGCGTGGCCGCGACGAATGACACGGATGCGCTGATCGCCCTCCGACCGGATTGCGTCGTGTATGCCGCGAGCGGGCCGGACCGGGATGCGGGCGCGGTACCCGACTATCTGCTGCTGCTCAGCGCCGGAATCAACGTGGTTTCGACGACCTCCACCAGCCTTCTCTATCCGCCCGCCTACTTCGTGCCGCAGTGGCGTGACCAGCTGGCCGCCGCGGCGAAATCCGGCCAGTCCTCGTTTTACGTCTCCGGCGTCTTTCCCGGTTTCGGATCGGATCAGCTTGCGTTACTGCTGACCACGCAGTCGAACACGATTCGCACCGTCACGGCGACCGAGGTGGCCCTCAACGACCACTATCCCGTGGCAGACGTCATGATGAACGGAATGGGTTTCGGCCGACCGCTCGACTTCGAACCGATGCTCAGCACACCGGGATTCATCGAGATCGCGTGGAGCGCCCCGATTCGGCTGATGGCCGACGGGCTGGGTGTCGACGTGCAAGAGGTCCGCGGGTCGCTCGAGCGCCAACTGACAAACCGAGACATCGAGGTTGCGTTCGGCACAATCAAGTCAGGCACGTGCGGGGCCGTGCGCACGCGCGCTGCCGGGGTCGTCGACGGCCACGAGGCGATTGTGATCGTCCATATCATCCGGATGGCCCGCGACGTGGCCCCTGACTGGTTGAGCTCCGAACATGACGCCACGTACCGCATCGACATCGACGGCGATCCGGACATCCACTGCTCGATGACGCTGGGTGAGGCCGAAGGTCACGGCGCCGGGAGAGCCGCTATGGCGGCGACCGCGATGCGCGTCGTCAACGCCATACCCTATGTCGTCAAAGCGCCTGCGGGGCTGTTGACTTCACTCGATCTTCCGATCACATTGCCGCACCACGCGTTTGGTTGAGCCCGACTTAGTGATCGCGGTCATCGCCGTCATCGCCGCGCCTCGACGTGGTGTGAGACTGACGGTCAGGTCGTAACCCCAAGTCGCTCGCAAACGCCGAAAACCTCGTCGAATATCGAATCGGGGACAGTGAAGGGCTCGGTCGCCGAGACTCGGGAAATGTGTGCGGCGACGTCGTCGGCTGTCGGTTGGCTGTCCGGCTCGGCAAGCCAGCCTTCGCCGAGGCCGACGAACACACGGGCGAAGCGCCCGGCACACGCGGAGTAGTTCTGGTGGGTGAACCCGCAGGCTCGGCTGGCCAAAAAGACGACCATCGGCACCACCAACTCGGGCCTGATCACCTTCAGGAACCCGGTCGCTTCGAGGGCTTTCGGGTCACCGACGGTCTCGGTAACCATCCTGGAGAACCCGAACGGAAGGACAGTGTTCGCCTTGACACCGTGTTGTGCGCCCTCAATCGCGATGACGTTCGCCAACCCGACGAGGCCGGCCTTGGCAGCGGCGTAATGAGCTTCAAGAGGCTGACCGAACAAACCTCCCGATGATGAGATGAAGACGAAGCGACCGTAACCCTGTGACTTCATCACTCGGTAAGCGGACTGGCTCAAATAGAATCCACCGTCCAGGTGCACACTGAGCATCCGGCGCCAGTCATCTGCCGAAAGGTCCTCGAACGCAACGCTGTTGAAAATTCCAGCATTGCTGACCACCGCGTCGAGGCGCCCAAACCGGTCGACGGCAGCGTGCACGATCGCTTGCCCGCCCTCCGGACTGTCCACCGAGTCGTGCGAAGCCACGGCCACGCCGCCGGTATCCTCGATTTCCGCAACGACGCCGTCGGCCACGCTGCGGTCCGCGCCGCCGCCGCCCATCGCCCCGCCCAGATCGTTGACCACCACCGCGGCGCCGCGGCGCGCCAGCTCGATCGCGTAGAGGCGGCCGAGGCCCCTGCCGGCGCCAGTGACTATGACGACCTGCTCATCGAAACTGATCACAGTCCGACCCTATGGCGGAACAGATATTTGGTCAATTAGCCCAGGCTGCGGCGAGTTTGCCCTCGATCCGCGAGGGACCGGCTAGCGTCTACTCGTGGACACCACCATGCGAAGGTTGGCGATTCACTATGCAATCCGCCTCGCATTTGCCCATCTGCTTGCGTGCGTGGCCGCTACTGCCATCGTGATACCGCTTGGTGGGTTCTCACGCATCGGAGCGCGCGGATTCTTCACCGAGACCAACGTGGCCGCTGCGGTAGTGCTCACACTGCTCGGAACCGTCGCGGTTGGGATAGCCGGCGTCAGGAACATCACGCCCACACTGCGGTGGTTTGTCCCCGGACGGGCGCCGAGCCCGGATCAACGGCGAGCGGCGATGAGGCTCGTGGGGCGCCAGTCGGCGATCCTCGCTGCCACCTGGGCGATCAGCGGCACCGTGATCACGCTGATCAATCTCAAGGCCGGTGCAGCAGTCGCCGTGCCCACCTTCCTGGGCGTCGTTCTCGGCGCGGCCGCCGCAGTCGGCATCGGGCTGCTGCTCACCCAGGACGCCCTTCGCCCGATCCTCGCCGCCACTTCGCAGGGAACCGAGGGCTGGGTCACCGTGCCGAGCGTATTGGCACGGCTGGTCGGCATGTGGATTCTGTGCACGGCACTTCCGTCGGGCATTATCGCCGCTCTGATCCTCATCAGGGCGAACGGCTGGATCGTCGCGAAGAGCGCACCGATCGAGCTGCCGATTCTTGTCGCGGCGGCCGCCGCGGTGCTTCTGGGCCTGCCGGTGATGATGTTGACGTCGCGGTCGATCTCGGTTCCGCTGCGCGAGGTCGTAACCGCGATGGCCAGGGTCAAGCAGGGGCAGCTCGACACTTCGGTGGGGGTATACGAGCGTTCCGAAATCGGCCAGCTGCAAACGGGATTCAACCAGATGGTGGCCGGGCTGGCTGAGCGCGAACGATTGCGGGACCTCTTCGGCCGCCACGTCGGCACGAATGTCGCCCGTCGCGCCGTCGAGGAGGGCGCGTCGATGTCCGGCGGCGTCCAAGAGGCGGCGATCCTCTACATCGATTTGGTGGGATCGACACCGCTGGCGGCCAGCAGCCCGCCCCAGCAGGTTGCCGAGGTGCTCAACGGCTTTTTTCGCATCGTCGTTGATGCCGTCGACGAACACGATGGGCTGATCAACAAGTTCGAGGGCGACGCCGCGCTCGCCGTCTTCGGTGCGCCGCTGCGCACAAGCGGGGCGGCATCAGCGGCGCTGGCGACCGCGCGGAGTCTGGCCGTGCAGCTGGGGCAGCTACCGAGGGTGGACTTCGGCATCGGCGTCTCGGCGGGTCAAGTCTTCGCCGGCAACATCGGTGCCGAGAATCGCTACGAATACACGGTGATAGGCGATCCCGTCAACGAGGCCGCACGGCTGGCCGACCTCGCCAAGACGTCAGACGAACGGATCCTCTCGTCGGCTGCCGCGATCGAGCGCGCAGATCCGGGTGAACGCCGGCACTGGGCGACCCGCGGCACCAAGGTGCTGCGCGGCCGTTCGGAGGCAACGCAGATCTGTGTCCCGATCGACAGCGACTAGCCCGATCATCGGGGTTTTGATGATGTGGTTAATTGCACCGGAAGTGGGTAGTCGATGGGCACGATGGCTATCCAGAGCTGCCCCGCGTGTGGTTACCCGAAGTTCGGGCCCGGCCTTTGCGCATATTGCGTGCCGGCAGTGGCCGCCAACGGTGCCGTCGACCCGGCGCCGTGGGCCACGCTGACACGGCGCGATCCGATCGGTCCGCTCGACGAGGCGGCCGCGGGCTAAGAACGCAGAACGCAGAGTGGGCCGGGCTACGCCTCCGGGCCGACTTTGTCCTTCACCGCCGGTACGACGGGCGGAGCAGTGCGCCAGTTCGGAAGGCCGTCCTCTTCGAGACCGACCGGGAACCTGTTGTCGTGTGTCCATGCCCAGTGCGCATGGT
>JAFAWC010000178.1 GCA_019242135.1 Mycobacteriaceae bacterium
CGGCGATTCGGCCCGCAAGTCGAATGTTCGCGGCATAGCAAAGCCACGCTACCGCTCGAGCCGGAGGCCGAGCGCATCGGCGGGGCCGAGGCCGAGGGCATCGGCGGGGCCGAGGCCGGGCAGGCGGCGCACGAGATCGGGGCCCGGCGGCGTGTCGCAACACACGCGCCGACACGCCCGAAGTGTGTCGGTAGTCGGTCATAGACTGGCGTCCCTATGGACGGTTCCTCCGCGCGGTCCTTCGTGCACCTGCACAACCACACCGAGTACTCGATGCTGGACGGCGCCGCGAAGATCGCGCCACTGCTCGCCGAGGCACAGCGTCTGGAGATGCCTGCCATCGGCATGACCGACCACGGAAACATGTTCGGCGCCAGTGAGTTCTACACCGAAGCCACCGCGGCCGGCATCAAGCCGATCATCGGCATCGAGGCCTACGTCGCGCCGGCGTCGCGCTTCGACACCCGCCGGGTGTTCTGGGGAGACCCGAGCCAGAAGGACGACGACGTCTCCGGCAGCGGGTCCTACACCCACCTGACGATGCTGGCCGCGAACGCCGCGGGCCTGCGCAACCTGTTCAAGCTGTCGTCGCTGGCGTCGTTCGAGGGACAGCTGGGCAAGTGGGCCCGGATGGACGCCGAGCTGACCGCCGAACACGCCGCCGGGATCATCGCCACCACCGGCTGTCCGTCGGGAGAGGTGCAGGTGCGGCTGCGGCTGGGACAGCACCGGGAGGCGCTGGAGGCGGCTGCGACGTGGCGCGACATCTTCGGTGCCGGGAACTACTTCCTGGAGCTCATGGACCACGGGTTGGCCATCGAACGCCGGGTTCGTGACGGGTTGTTGGACATCGGCCGCACGCTCGGCATCGCGCCGCTGGCCACCAACGACTGTCACTACGTCACGCGCGACGCCGCGCACAACCACGAGGCGCTGCTGTGCGTACAGACGGGAAAGACCCTGTCCGATCCCAACCGCTTCAAGTTCGAGGGCGACGGCTACTACCTGAAGTCGCCGGCCGAGATGCGTCAGCTGTGGGACGCGCAGGTGCCGGGCGCCTGCGACACCACGCTGCTGATCGCCGAGCGGGTGAGCTCCTACGACGAGGTGTGGCAGCCGCGCAACCGGATGCCGGTGTTCGAGGTGCCCGACGGACACGACGAGGCATCATGGCTGCGCCACGAGGTGGAGGCCGGTTTGCGGCGACGCTTCCCCAGCGGTCTGCCCGACGGGTATGCCGGGCGGGCGGCCTACGAGATTCAGGTGATCTGCGACAAAGGGTTTCCCTCGTACTTCTTGATCGTCGCTGACCTCGTCAGCTACGCGAGGTCGGTCGCGATCCGGGTCGGGCCGGGCCGCGGCTCGGCCGCGGGGTCGCTGGTCGCATACGCCCTCGGCATCACTGACATCGACCCGATCCCGCACGGCCTGCTGTTCGAGCGGTTCCTGAACCCAGAGCGCACATCGATGCCCGATATCGACATCGACTTCGACGACCGCCGCCGCGGTGAGATGCTGCGGTACGCGACCGAGAAGTACGGTCATGACCGGGTTGCTCAGGTGATCACCTTCGGCACCATCAAAACCAAAGCGGCGCTGAAGGATTCCGCGCGAATTCACTTCGGTCAGCCGGGCTTTTCCATCGCCGACAAAATCACCAAGGCGCTGCCCCCGGCGATCATGGCGAAGGACATCCCGCTGTCTGGCATCACAGATGCGAGCCACGAACGATACAAGGAGGCCGCGGAGGTCCGGGGCCTGATCGACACCGACCCCGAAGTGCGCACGATCTACGACACAGCGCTGGGCCTGGAGGGCCTGATCCGCAACGCCGGTGTGCACGCATGCGCGGTCATCATGAGCTGCGAGCCGCTCGTCGACGTGATCCCGCTGTGGAAACGGTCCCAGGACGGCGCGGTCATCACCGGCTGGGATTACGAACGGTGCGAGAAAATCGGCCTGCTGAAGATGGACTTCCTCGGGCTGCGCAACCTGACGATCATCGGCGACGCGATCGACAACATCAAGGCCAACAGGGGTATTGAGGTCGACCTGGAATCGTTGCCACTCGACGACAAAGCCACCTACGAGCTGCTCGGCCGCGGGGACACGCTGGGCGTGTTCCAACTCGACGGCGGTCCGATGCGCGACCTGCTGCGCCGCATGCAGCCCACCGGGTTCGAAGACATCGTGGCGGTGATCGCGCTGTACCGGCCGGGGCCGATGGGCCAGAAGGCGCATGAGAGCTACGCCGATCGCAAGAATGGACGGCAACAGATCACGCCCTTGCATCCCGAGCTCGACGAGCCGTTGCGTGACGTCCTCGCCGAGACCTACGGACTGATCGTCTACCAAGAGCAGATCATGCGCATCGCGCAGAAGGTCGCAGGCTATTCGCTGGCGCAAGCCGACATCCTGCGCAAGGCGATGGGTAAAAAGAAGGCCGACGTTTTGCAGGCCGAGTTCGACGGTTTCTCGAAAGGCATGGCGAACAACGGCTTTTCCAACGCGGCCATCGATGCGCTGTGGGAAAAGGTGCTGCCGTTCGCCGACTACGCGTTCAACAAGTCGCACGCCGCCGGTTATGCGATGGTGTCGTACTGGACCGCGTACCTGAAGGCCAACTATCCCGCGGAGTACATGGCGGGGTTGTTGACCTCGGTGGGTGACGACAAGGACAAAGCGGCCGTGTATCTGGCCGACTGCCGCAAGCTGGGCATAACCGTGCTGCCGCCGGACGTCAACGAGTCCGGCGTGAACTTCGCCTCGGTCGGCACGGACATTCGCTACGGGCTCGGTGCGGTGCGCAACGTGGGCGCCAACGTGGTTAGTTCCATCATCCGAACCCGCAGCGACAAGGGTAAATTCACCGACTTCTCGGACTACCTCAACAAGATCGACATCGTCGCGTGCAACAAGAAGGTCACCGAGTCGCTGATCAAGTCCGGGGCCTTCGATTCGCTCGGGGATCCGCGCAAGGGGCTTTTCCTGGTGCACACCGACGCCGTCGACTCGGTGCTCGGCACCAAGAAGGCCGAGGCGATGGGTCAGTTCGACCTGTTCGGCGCCGGCGCTGACGGCGGGGACACCACCACCGACGCCGTCTTCTCGATCAGGGTGCCCAACGACGAGTGGGACGACAAGCACAAGCTCGCACTGGAGCGAGAGATGCTGGGGCTGTATGTGTCCGGGCATCCGCTCAACGGTGTCGCACACTTGCTGGCCGGACAGGTCGACACCGCGATTCCGGCAATCCTCGACGGCGACGTTCCCAACGACGCCATGGTGCGCGTCGGCGGCATCCTGGCGTCGGTGAACCGGCGAGTCAACAAGAACGGATTGCCCTGGGCATCGGCGCAGTTGGAGGACCTGACCGGCGGCATCGAGGTGATGTTCTTCCCGCACACCTACTCGTCGTTCGGCGCCGAGATCCACGACGACGCGGTGGTGCTGGTCAGCGCGCGGGTGAAAAATCAGGACGACCGGATCTGTCTGATCGCCAGCGACGTTGTGGCGCCAGACTTTTCAAAGGCCGCCGTGAACCGGCCGGTGGCGGTGAGCATTCCCACCCGCCAGTGCACGCCCGACAAGGTCACCGCGCTCAAGCAGGTGCTGGCCCGTCACCCGGGCACCTCCCACGTGCATCTGCGGCTGGTCAGCGGTGACCGCGTCACCACGC
>JAFAWC010000207.1 GCA_019242135.1 Mycobacteriaceae bacterium
ACCCCGTCCCCCGCCGGTCACGACGGCGACCTTCCCGTCGAGCCGAAACAGATCAGTCACGGCCACCAGTCTGAGGCACGCTCATCGTCCGCACCGGCTCGCCGTCGTTCGATGGTGTTCAGCGGTATCCGTTTCGCCCGGCCGGATCTGAAGTCGATCGCCGAAGCTATCGAGCCGGGGTGACGTTCGCCAGCACCGGCCCGCTCGGGTGCAGCGTGACGTCGGCTCGCGCCCGTACCCCGGCGGTGGGCAGCAGGTCCACCCGCGCCGTCTGCGTGAGCACGGCCAGCGCCAGCGTCGCCTCCAGTGTGGCCAGCCCGGCGCCGACGCAGATCCGCCTGCCGCCGCCGAACGGCATGAACGCATATCGCGGCCGGGTCTGGCAGTTGTCCGGTAAGAACCGGCGAGGGTCGAACCCCTCAGGGTTGGGCCAGAATTCGGGGTTTCTGTGCAGCAGGTACGGAGAGATCGCGATGGTATCGCCCGCCGTGACGGCCACTCCCGCGATGTCGTCGTCGACGAGGGCGTCGCGTTCGACGGTCCATGCCGGCGGGTACAGCCGCATGGTCTCGTTGATCACCGCCTGGGTCCACGGCAGCGCGTCGATGTCACTTGGATCGCCGTCACCGAGCGCTTCGTTCACCTCGTCGGCCAACCGGTCGCGCGCAGCCGGATAGCGCGATAGCAGCGTCAGCGCCCATGTCAGCGCGTTGGCGGTAGTTTCGTGGCCGGCCAGCACCAGGGTCATCACCTCGTCTTGGATCTCGTCCCGGCGTAACGCCTGCTCGTCCTGGCCGGCGGCCAACAGCAGGTCGAGCAGGTCTTTGGGCTTGTCGTGGGGCGCGGCGATCCGGTCGTCGATGATTCGGGTGACCAGCGACTCCAGCGTCTCCGACGCCCGCCCAACGCTCGGCACGACACGCTCGGCCACTTTCCGGACACGCTCTGGCGGAAGGGATGCCGGCATGATCGACGCGATCATCATCGAGCTCTGCAGCCGGGTCACCGCGTGGCCGACCGGCTCGGCGTCCCCGGCCAGATCAGCACCGAACAGCACCCGGCCAATGATGTCCATCGTCAACGTCCGCATCTCGGCGGCCACGTCGACGGTGGCGCCGGGCGCCCAGCTGGCGAAGCGCTTGCGAGACGCCTCGACGATCGCGGGCGCGAAGGACTGGATATGACGGTGGCTGAACACCGGCTGCACCAGTCGACGATGCCGCTGCCACACGGCGCCCTCAGCGGTGAGCAGGCCGTCCCCGAGGAAGGCCTTGAGCGGGCGGTATGTGAAGGCTTTTACGTATCGATCTTGGTGGGAAACGAGAACGTGCTCGCCATATTCGGGACGGCTGAGCAAGTAGAAAATGTGCTTGCGGCTCAACGGGATTCGGATGGCATCGCCATATCGGCGGCCGAGCGCGCCATATGTCGCCAGCGGATCACGAAACATTTGCACCCAGTAGCGCACTGCCCGCATGCCGGACGGGCCGTCAGGAATTGCTGTCGGTCTTGCCATCCGGGTTTCGGTCATGCCTCACGATACGCCCGGCCGTCCTCGGGGTCGGCTACAGCGCTTTGAGTTCCTCGGAGACTTCGGTGACCGACTTCTTCGCGTCGCCGAACAGCATGGTCGTGCCCTCGTCGTAGAACAGCGGATTGTCAATGCCGGCAAAACCGGAGTTCATCGACCGCTTGAGCACGATCACCGATTTCGCCTTGTCGACGTTGAGGATCGGCATGCCGTAGATCGGCGAGCTGGGCTCGTTGCGCGCGGCCGGGTTGGTGACATCGTTGGCGCCGATGACGATCGCGACGTCGGTGCGCGCGAATTCGTCGTTGATGTCGTCCATCTCCTTCATCGCGTCGTACTCGACGTCGGCCTCGGCCAACAACACGTTCATGTGTCCTGGCATCCGCCCGGCCACCGGATGGATCGCGTACTTCACCGCCACGCCCTTGTCCTCGAGCAGGCTTGCCATGTCTTTGACGGCGTGCTGTGCCTGCGCGACGGCCAACCCGTAGCCTGGCACCACGATCACTTGGTTGGCGTAGGCCATCTGGATCGCGGCGTCCGCCGCCGAGGTGGACTTCACGGTGCGGTCCACGTCGTCGCCGCCGGACACCGCGACACCGCCGCCACCGAAGCCGCCCGCGACGATCGCCGGGATGGACCGGTTCATCGCCTTGGCCATCAAGTTGGTCAGAATGGAACCCGACGCGCCGACGATCATGCCCGCCACGATCATCGCTGTATTGCCCAGCGCCAAACCCGCTGCAGCAGCGGACAACCCCGTCATGGCATTCAGTAGCGAGATCACCACCGGCATGTCCGCGCCGCCGATCGGCAGTACCACCATCAGGCCCAGCACGCCGGCCGCGGCCAGCAGGCCGATCATCCACCACAACGACGCGCCTTGGCCTGGGTGAGCGGCCAGTCCGATGACGATCGCCGACGCGATCGCGGCCAGCAGCAGCAGGATGTTCAGCGGTTGCTGCGCCTTGCCGACTCCGATCGGCCGGCCGGACAGGATCTCCTGCAGCTTTCCGAACGCAATAATCGATCCCCAGAACGAGATTGAGCCGATGATCGCTGCGAACAGCGACGCCACCACGATGTGAGCCGTGGGCGCCTCGCCAGGTTTGAACGCCGAGAACCCCTTAGTGTCAATGAAT
>JAFAWC010000377.1 GCA_019242135.1 Mycobacteriaceae bacterium
GACCGCATACATCAACGCCCTGACCCGGTCGCGGCGCACCGCGCGCCCGGAGCGTTCGATGGCCTCGATCACCGCCGCGGTCCGCTGCTCGGCGATTCTGCTCTGCACGTCGCGCAACCAGGGATGGCGCGCGCACGCGATGTAACGCTCGTAGCGCGAGATCAGGGCCTCGCTGATCTGTTCGGTGGGGGAACTGCCGATCAGCAGATCCACCACGACGTCGGCGGTCGCCTCGACCCCGCGGCGGCGCCGCGGCAAACCCGCCAGCCTCGACCGCAGCTCGGCGGTCTCCTGTGAGCCGATGAGGTCGACCGCGTGAATGAGCAGATCCTCAAGCGACGAGAAATAGTAGGTGGTCGACGCCAGCGGCAGGCCGGCTCGCCGGGCGACCGCACGGTGTCGCACCGCGTCGAACCCGCCCTCGGACAGCAACTCGGCGGCAGCGCTGATGAGCGCCTGCCTACGCCGTTCCCCCTTTCGGGTGACCGCGGCCGTCACATTGATGATGCTGCCAGCAACATGGCCGCTAAAGAGGTGTTTCGGGGAAACGCTGGACCGGCGCGGAGGAGGGTTGTGCGCCCGGATGGCATGATGTCGGCCATGCCACAGCTGAGCCGTCGCGCGCTGCTGCGCCTCGGCGGAGGCGTGGTCGCCGGCGCCGCGGGCGCAGCCGCGTTCGGCACGCTGCTCGACTCGCGGCCCTCGACCGCCCGGGGAAGCGTGGCGATGACGAGCGTCGGTGCGCCGTTGGCGCCCCCTGCGCCGGCGCCGCCCTTAGAACCTGCGACGGCCGCGCCCACGATGGTCACCGGATCGTTTGTGTCGGCGGCGCGCGGCGGGGTCGCCACCAATTGGGCGATCGCCCGCCCGCCCGGTCAAACGAAGACGCTGCGCCCGGTGATCGCCCTGCACGGGAAGGGCAGCGACGCGGCTTCGGTGATGGCCGGCGGCGTGGAACAGGGCCTGGCGCAAGCGGTCTCGGCGGGATTGCCGCCCTTCGCGGTGGTCAGTGTCGACGGTGGCGGCAGTTACTGGCACAAACGGGCCTCGGGTGAGGACTCAGGTGCGATGGTGTTGAGTGAGCTGCTCCCGCTGTTGAACGAGCAGGGGTTGGACACGACGAGGGTGGCGTTTCTGGGCTGGTCGATGGGCGGATACGGGGCACTGCTGCTCGGTGCCCGGCTGGGCGCCGCGCGCACCGCTGCGATCTGCGCGGTCAGCCCAGCACTGTGGATGTCCTACGGCGCGACCGCACCCGGAGCGTTCGACAGCGCCGACGACTGGTCGGCGAACACGGTGTTCGGGTTGCCGGCGCTCGCGTCGATCCCGATCCGCGTCGACTGCGGCGACAGCGACCCATTCTTCTCCGCAACCAAACAGTTCATCGCTCAGCTGCCGACACCGCCGTCAGGTGGTTTCTCACCGGGAGGCCACGACGGCGGATTCTGGAGCCAGCAACTTCCGGCCGAGTTGACATGGATGGCGCCGCTGCTGGTGGCCTAGGTTTTGAGCGCGATGCGGCCCTGCGCGGCTGCCAGCCCGATGTCGGTCCGGTAATGGCCGCCGGGCAGCCGGATCGATTCGATGCTTCGATACGCCGCGGATCGGGCCGCGTCCAGATCGGGCCCGGTGCCGACGACCGACAGCACTCTGCCCCCGGTGGAGACCAGCACACCGTCGTCGCGGCGTGCGGTCGCGGCGTGCAGGACGGACGCTTGGGTGTCCGGTTGCGCCGCTCGCGGCGCGGTGTCCGGTTGCGCCGCTCGCGGCGCGGTGTCCGGGTCGGCGCCGACGATGACGTCACCCACCCGGGGCCGGCCGGGGTAGTTCTCGGCCGCAAGGACCACCGTGACCGCGGCGCCGCGACGCCAGCGCGGCCCGGGATGCTGGGCCAACGTTCCCGTCGCGGCGGCGTGCAGAACGCCGCCGAGCGGGCTGTCCAGCAACGCCAGGACTGCTTGCGTCTCGGGATCCCCGAATCGGCAGTTGAACTCGACCACGGCGGGGCCGGCCGACGTCATGGCCAGCCCGGCGTAAAGCACGCCGCTGAACGGGCTGCCGCGGCGGACCAGCTCGTGCGCCACCGGCGTGATGATCTGCGCGACGATCTGATCGGTGAGTTGCTCGGGAAGCCACGGCAGCGGCGCGTAGGCCCCCATCCCACCGGTGTTAGGGCCGGTGTCGTCGTCGCCGACCCGCTTGAAGTCCTGCGCGGGCAGCAGCGGCACCACGGTCTGGCCGTCCACGACGCACAGCATCGACACCTCGGGGCCGTCGAGGAACGACTCCAGCAGCACCGGATGGCCGGCTTCGAGCAGCCCGGCGGCGTGGGCGCGCGCGGCGTCGCGGTCATCAGTTACGACCACGCCCTTGCCTGCGGCCAGCCCGTCGTCCTTGACCACCCACGCCTCGTCCCCGGTGCGGTCGGGATCGAACCGGTCCAGCGCCTCGTCGAGGCGAGCCGGGTTGTCGACAATCTCGCTGCGGGCCGTGCGCACGCCGACCGCCGCCATCACGTCTTTGGCGAACGCCTTGGACCCCTCGATCCGCGCGGCCGCGGCCGACGGGCCGAAGCACGCGATGCCAGCGGCCCGCACCGCGTCTGCGACGCCGAGGACCAGCGGCACCTCGGGCCCGATGACCACCAGGTCGGCGGCCGTATCGGCGGCCAGCTTGGCGACGGCCTCACCTGAAGTGACGTCGACGGGATGCTGCTCGGCGATCATGGCCGTGCCCGCGTTGCCCGGGGCGGTGATCAGTCCGTCGATGTCGGGGTCGCGCTGCAGCGCCGTCAGCAACGCATGTTCACGGGCACCGGAACCGATCACCAGTACGCGCACAGCTGCCAACCCTAATGGGACCCCAGTTGGGTCAGCGGTAGTAGATGTCGAGGGTTTGAACGAGTCCGCTCGGATTCAACGTGAAGATGTCGACGGTGTGCACGGTGGTGTCCTCGCTGAGTGGGCTGGTGCCCTCCAACTGCGCCACTTCGACGTTGCCCTGCTCGATGCTGCGGGCCAGCGTCATCCGCACCTGGCCGGCGAAGATCACGTCGGTGTGGAAGTCCGCGATTTCGGTATGCCCCTGATCGGTGCCGACCGGATGGGTCAGCGTGGCATCGTCGGCGAAAAGTGCTAGCAGTGCGGCAGTGTCGGCGTTGTTGACAGCCTCGACATACCGCTCCGCCACACTCATGCGCCCTCCAGATCCTCAACCCGTCAAGGCCCTAATGTAACCCGCGGCGCTTCCGATGCACCGTGGGCTCCCCCGGCCTTGCGGTGGGTTAACTTCTCCGGGTTGGTCGAACTGGTCCGCGCCTGTGCCCGATGGCGGTTATATAGGGGATATCTCGCGGGCTATCTGGCGAAGGTATCTCGCGCGGTATCTGGCGAGTGGGATGGCGGCCTGGACACGGGAGTCTGGCATGAAGCGACTGAGCGGCTGGGACGCGATGCTGCTGTACAGCGAGACCCCCAATGTGCATATGCACACGATCAAGGCCGGCATCATCGACGTCAGCGGCTTTGACGGCACTCCCACCATCGAGGCATTCCGCGAGATATTGCACCACCGGCTGCACAAGCTCGACCCACTGCGTTTTCAGCTAGTGGACATCCCGTTGAAGTTTCACCATCCGATGTGGCGCGAACACGTCCCGGTCGATCTGGAGTATCACGTCCGGCCGCTGCAGCTGCCCAGTCCCGGCGATCGGCGGCAGTTCGACGAGGCTGTCGGCGAGATCGCGAGTACACCGCTGGACCGTGACAAGCCGCTGTGGGTGATGTATTTCGTCGAAGGGCTGGCCGACGGCAGCGTCGCGGTCGTCAACAAGGTGCATCACGCGCTGGCCGACGGGGTGGCGTCGGGGAATCTGATCGCGCGGGCGATGGACTTGCAGGCCGGCGGCGACGACGATCACGACTCGTACGCGACGGACCCTGCGCCGTCTCGACCGGAGTTGATGACGGCCGCCTTCCGAGATCATCTCCGCCAGATCGGACGGATACCGGCGACGATGCGGTACACCGCGCAGGGTATCGGCCGGATCCGGCGCAGCTCACGCAAGCTCGGCCCGGCGCTCAGCCGACCCTTCGATCCGCCGCCGACGTTCATCAATCACGTCGTGACCCCGGAGCGGCGGTTCGCTACCGCGACGCTCGCGCTCGATGACGTCAAGGAGGTCCGCCAGCGGCTGGGCGTCACGATCAACGATGTCGTGCTGACGATCTCGGCTGGAGCCGTGCGCAAGCTGCTTATGAAATACGACGGCCAGGCCGTGGGGCCGTTGCTCGTGTCGGTTCCGGTGAGTATCGACCCGGACCCGAACCGCATCTGGGGCAACAAGTTCACCACCATCACGGTCCCGGTGCCCACACAGATCGCCGACCCGATCGAACGTGTGCGCTCGGTGCACGACGCGGCGGCGTCCGCGAAGGAGACCCATCAGCTGCTCGGCCCCGAACTGTTCGGACGGTGGGCGGCGTATTTCCCGCCGGCTCCGGTGGAGGCCATGTCGCGGCGAATGGCGGGCAGTGAAAAGCAAACCAAGATGCTGAACTTCGCGGTGTCCAATGTGCCCGGACCGCGCCAGCGCGGAACGGTGGCCGGCGCCGTCGTGCGCGAGATCTACTCGGTCGGCCCGCTGATCCTCGGCAGCGGGCTCAACATCACCGTCTGGAGTTACGTCGACCAGCTGAACATCTCGGTGCTCACCGACGGGGCGACAACCGAGGATCCGCACGAGGTTACCGACGCGATGATCGCGGATTTCCGAGAACTACGCTCGGCGGCCGGCCTTTCGCCGGAGCTGATCGAGCTCTCGGACGCGATGCCGCAGGCGACGGCCATCGGCTGAGGGGCGCCCTGCATGTCCAGGCGCGGTGGAGACCGCGCCCGCTACGCCGAAATATACGCCTGGGCGGGGGTCGGTCGGCGTGTCGTCACCGCGGCTGCAGTGTCGCGGCGGGACCGGCTAGACCACCGTCAGCGGCAGAGAACGCCGGGGTGCGAATTCGAAGGTGGCGCCGCGGCTGACCTTGGTGATCGCCACCTCCGGGAGTTCGGCGGCCGCGGAGCCGGTATGCACAACGCGGGCCGTCCAGCCGGTGTCGGTACCGGTGATCTCGACACCGAGGTGCGGATCGACGGCCGTGACGATGGCCTGCAGCGGCCTTGGCTCGGCCGGTGTGCACAGTGCGATCCACGCTGAGTCGTCGTGGGCGGGCGAGGGATGTAAGTGCACCGCACCGGCGGTGATCTCGGCGTCGAGATAGGGCGCCGGGTTGAGCAACGGATGCAGCTCGAGCACCTGTAGCGCACCGTCGACGCTCGCCGGCAGGCGCAGCGCGCGGTGGATTCGCTCAGCGGCCACCCCCGCGATCCCGATGAGCTGCTTGGTGCAGATATCGCGGGCCTGGTGCTCGTCATGTGCCCGGGCCCGCACGGCGATCCCGAACGACAGGTTCAACAGATGCATCTGCAGGCACACCTCGTCGGCGATGCGGGTGAGTGCCGAGTGCGAGAACGCACCGAAATCGAGGTCGGACACCAGTGGCCCGGAGTAGTCCGGCTGTCCTTCGTCACCGGTGTCGATCGGGCCGAGTTCGGTTGTCGCGGCGCGGGTGTGGCGAACGATGTCAAGTGCCGGGATGCCGCTGGCCGGGGGGTGGGACTCGTCGATGATCACCGTCCACCGGCAGTGCGGGTGCCGATCGGCCGGAACTCGGGGAGGACGGTGGATTGGTCGTACCTGCGCCTTGGGATTGGTGGCCACCGCGGTCGCATCGAATGTCGGATCTTCGATGTCGTGGCACATGCCACGGACATAGTCCTCGCCCATCGGTTCGACATCCATCAGCGCGCCGCAGAAATCGAGATGGAACTCACCGTGCCAGCGATCGTGCACGGTGTAGCGGAAATCCATGAACTGTGGCGGTGCACCGATGTCGAGCTGCAGGCCCTTGAAGATCGTGATGACGTCGGTGCCCTCGTACTTCAGCGCCTTCTGCATGCGTGCGGTGTAGACCGGGCTGGCCGCCGCCCACTCCTCGATCGCGATCTGAAGCATTTCCTCGCGCCCGAACTCTTGGATGCACCATGCCATTCCGGACCGGTCGATCAACTGGCCAACCAGCAGCAGTTCGGGGACCAGCGTCGCCAGCTGGTCCCGGGTCAGTGCGGCATACCTACTTGTCGTCAAGGGTCTGCCCGACGTGCATCCTGACCGCGTCGTTCACATTGGACTTCTTGCTGTCGCCGGCACCCTCGGCCGCGGCCTTCTTGCGCTTGGCGGTCACGCGTTTGATCACCCCGTCGAGCTTCGAGCCCAGCGGGAAACCCACGTAGTGGGTGAGGAAGATCGCAATCTCGCGAAGTTCCTCTCTGGTCATCTCCCCGTTCTGCAGGATGGCGTTGACCTGCACCTCCAGCAGCTCCTCTTGGTTGAGTGTGGTCAGCACCGCCAGTAGCATCATCCGACGGTCGCGCATCGAGAGGCCGGGCCGCGTCCAGATGGTGCCGAAGAGGTGGTCGACCGTCAGTGCGAAGAACTCGCCGGGCACATCCGGCATCTCCCACGCGTAGACCTCGTTCATCTTCTCGAGGCCCTTGCGGCGCAGTTCGTCCATGGTCACTCCTTTGTGGAAGACGACGCAGTGTGGGGCACGCCGAGCCCGTCGGCGAGCCGCTCAAGAGCCACGGTCGCCAACGGCAGCGTCACCGAGCGCTCCTCGCCGAGCGCGAGTGCAAGGCTCAAATCCTTTTCGCCAAGCACACGCGCATGGAGGAACGGCTGATACAAGAAGCTGTCCGGCTCAATCGGTTTCGTGTCGTCGCGGAACATGATCGATCCGGCGCCCCCCGTGATCGCGTCGGTGTGGCGCACGACCTTGCCCAGATCCTGCAGATTCAGGCCGCATCGTTCGGCCAGCTGCGACGCCTCACAGGCGGCAGCGAAAGAAATGTAGTGAAGCATGTTGCGGGCCAGCTTCATCCGGGTCCCGGCGCCCGGTTCGCCCGCATGGATAACCAGCGACGCCCACAACGCGAATGGCTCCTTGACCAGTTGGAACGCCTCGTCGCTGGCACCGACCATCGTCGCCAGCTCGCCCTTCTTGGCGGCCCGCCCGCCTCCGCTGACGGGCGCATCGACAATGTGAATACCACGCGGCTCGAGCTCTTCGGCAAGCTCGACGGCGGTGGTGTCGCTGATCGTCGAGTGAATCGCGATCACGGTGCCGGGCTTGGCAGTTCGGGTCAGCTCAGCGGCGACTTCGCGGACCTGTTCGTCATCGAGCACTGTGATGCTGATGATGTCGGCGGCTGCGACATCTGCCAACCCATCAGCGGGCGCAGCTCCCGCTTCGATCAGGGGGGCCATCGCCTCGGCACGGATGTCGAACACGATCAGGCCGCCGGGCCAGTCCGCGAGGCGCATGGCCATCGGCGCGCCCATTTTGCCCAAACCGATGTATCCAAGCTTGACAGGACTCATGAAACTCCTTAGGACCGAATGATCTGACCGCCGTCGACGTTGAAGATCTGCCCGGTGATCCACTTCGCCTGATCGGACAACAGGAACAGGCACATGCCCACCAGGTCGTCGGGTGTGCCGATGCGGGACAGTGGGATCCCCTTCACGATATCGGCCACCATTTCGCGCGGGGTGGTCGTTTTGGTGGCTTCGGTGTCGATGGGTCCCGGTGCGATGGCGTTGATCCGGATGTTCTGGCCGCCCAGTTCGCGGGACAGCTGCTGGGTCAACCCGTTGATCCCCACCTTGGCCAGCCCGTAGAAGTTCGAGTACAGCCAAGCCGCGGTCGAGGACTGGTTGACGATCGCTCCCCCGCCGCGTTTAGCCATCTTCTTGTAGACAGCGCGCGTGCACCACAGCGCGCCGTCGAGGTTGACGCTCATGAACTTGCGGTAATAGTCGACGTCGACCGTGAGCAGGAAGTCCAGCTTCATCCCGCCGTAGATCGCGGCGTTGTTGACCAGGTAGTCGATGCCACCGAATTCCGCCAACGTGCGGTCCGCCATGCCCTTCGCCGACTGCGGGTCCGACACGTCGACGGGAACACTGATCGCCGTGCCGCCGTCGGCAAGGATCTGCTTGGCTACCCCGTCGCCGGCCGCGCTGTTGATGTCGGCCACCACGACCGCGGCGCCCTCGCGGGCCAACGCTTCGGCGTAGGCCTGCCCGATGCCGCCGCCGGATCCGGTGACGATCGCGACCTTGTTGTCGAACTGCCCCACGCCGGTTGCCCTTTCGTCGTCTGTCAGCTGATGGCCTCGGCGACCAGCTTGGTCTCCAGGTACTCCTCGAAACCGGCCAGCCCCATCTCGCGGCCGATCCCGGACTGCTTGTACCCGCCGAACGGCGCGTCGCCGGAGTACCAGACGCCGCCGTTGACGTTGATCGTGCCGGTCCGCAACCGCGACACCACCGCGTCGACGCGGCCGGGGTCGGTGCCAAACACCGTGCCGGACAGCCCATACGGGGAGTCGTTGGCGATGCGAACGGCGTCGGTGTCGCCATCGTGCGCCAGCACGACGAGCACCGGCCCGAAGATCTCCTCGCGCGCCACCCGGGCGTCGTTGGTGAGCCCGCTGATCACCGTCGGTTCGACGTAATAGCCGCGGGACAGGTCGGCCGGGCGGCCGCCGCCGCACGCGAAGGATCCGCCCTCCTTTGCAGCGAGGTCGAG
>JAFAWC010000478.1 GCA_019242135.1 Mycobacteriaceae bacterium
CTCGGCCGGAGCTGGGGGAACGGCCGGGGGACGACGAGCACAAGATACGGGCTGGAGCAGGCGGTCAGCAGCTGCGCGCGTGCCAGCTGATCGCCGCGAGGAAAGTCGGCGCGACCCTGCGACGAGGGAGCGCGAAGGAGACACAAACATCGACCTACGCTGCGCATCGGTGGCATCGGTCCCGTGGTCGTTCCCCTCGCGGCGGCAGGCACGTCGCTAGTGAAGGCCGGGCCGATCCTCGCCTCCCTGCGCGCCTGTAGTTGCCGTTGACGTCGCTGGCGTGGCTGCCTATGTCCGATAGGGGTCGCCAGCGGCCGGGTTGGCGGCGTCTAGGTCGTGACCGCTTCTCCTGGAAGCGGTACCCGCGGAGCTCGTTCAGATTCGGCCTCATGGTCGGCCCGCGCATGGCGGATACTTCCGTTGCTCATGGAAGACGATCCGTTCGCGGCCGAGCGTCGGTCCCGCGTAGCATCAGTGCCGGTGTTCCTCTGGCGAGGCGTCAGAGGCAAGTTCCGTGCGCCTTACGAGGTTGTGGCGGTGCCCGGCATCCTCGTCGGCCTGCTCGTGACCCGGCTTACTTGGCCAGCTCACCCTTCGGCGCTGAGCATCTGGCCGGTAGTCATCGCGAGTGGGGGCTCGCTCGGCGAGTTGGTCTGGGGTTGGTTTCAGGAGACCGGAAGGCTGCCGTTATGGGCAATCGAGCAGCACGGCGGTTTCTGGCGCTCCACACTCTCGTCTCGCTGGCGCAAACATCGCCGCGCACGCCGGCTCGCCGACGATGTCCGGCCGTCGCGACCGCCTGACACGCGCTGAGGCGGTGCGGCTTCGATCTCCGCGAATCGGCTCGAGTCCGCGGACCTATCGACTGAACGGCACGATCATCGCCGCCGGGTCGGCGGTGTGGAGAGCGATCGGAGCAGACACCCGGGTACCGCTCAGGCCCGAACATCGCCACGACGCGTGAAGTCGCCTTGTGTCGCAGGCAGCCCGAACATCGCCGCGACGCGTGAAGTCGCCTTGTGTCGCAGGCAGATCGTCATGTCGTGCTCGGTCATGCGTCGCCGCGACAGCAGCCACGGAGCCGAGACAGCCCCTTAAGGCGTAGGTGGGCTAGGGCACGGGCTCTACGCGGCCGTCCGGTGCCGCTTGAGGGCGTCGATTGATTCTTGCCCTTCGTGGAGGAGCTCTGGCGCCGGATCGAGCCCGTTTGGCCAGACGACTGTCCGAGCGTCGTCATCGACTCGGACCTGCCGGAAGTAGGCGAGGTCCTTCAGCGGCTCGCCGAGGGTTCCGTGCAACAGGAACGAGCAGTCGATGACCCGAACGGCCCCGTCATTGAACTCGATCTCGAGCTTGTAGCCGTCAAGCGGTGTCACCGCGATCACTCTGAGCATTGCGTCGATGTTAGGGGAGCGGGTCGATCTCGACCAGCGGTTCCAGCGCCTGCGCGAGGTCCCAGTTCATCGCCAGCTCGGCGCGGTGAAGTTCCGCCCATTCGCGGACAAGGCGAAGCGCCCGCGCTGGGAGCGAACCGTTCAAGACCTCCAGCGAGGCCAGGTCGATCTGAGCGACGTGCTCTCCGTATTGGGCATGGAAGTGCGGCGGCGGATGGTCGGGGCGGTACATGTAGATCACGATCCCGTAGAACGCGGACAGACGAGGCATCGTCCCCATTGTCGACCGCGACCCGGCGTCGGGTACCCCAGCGCGGGTCGCCGGCGACGTGTACCGCTGCCGCTATCAAGGCAGGGTCGCCGAGGTGGTCGTGTCAGCGGTCGAGCGGGTGTACTTTCGGCTCCCGGGTCTGGGAGGTGGGGAGCTTGCGCCGCTATGCAAGCGCCTGTTTGATGGGCGCCGCCGTGGGCCGGGCCGTACGCCGACCGGATTCGGGCGCTGATCGCGATCCTGTGGCGTGCAGGCTTGCGGATTAGCGAAGCGCTCGCGCTTACCGAGTCCGATCTGGACCCGAAGACGGGGTCGGTGCTGGTCCGTGTCGGGAAGGGCGGGAAGCGACGGATGGTCGGGATGGACGACTGGGGCTGGGAGCACCTCGCTCGCTGGACCGAGCACCGCGTACTGTTGCCGATCGGTCCGCGGTTCTGCATCGTCCCGGATCAACCCGCGGTCGGGGCTGGTCGGCGACAGCTGCCCGCGGTGAGCTGCGCCGACTCGCCGCTCAGGCCGGTGTGCGACGGCGGTTCGCGCCACACCAGCTGAGGCATGCTCACGCCATCGAAATGGCCCACGAAGGGATCCCGTTGCCGATCATCCAGCGGCAGCTCGGGCATGCCCATCTCGGGATCACGTCGATTTATCTCCAGGGAATCGATACCCGCGAGATCGTCGACACCGTCCACCACCGCCGTCCGCCGGTGATCCCCGCAAGCGCCGGCCTACGGCCTTAACGAACCCCGAGCGCGAGCCGGTGAGCGGCGCGCACCGGCTCGCGGCGCCGGGCACATGCCCATCGGCGAGTAGAGCAGCCACGCGCGGCACGGCCATCTGGTGACCCATCATTTCCGGGGACTGCAGCTGGCGGCGGTGCTGGCCACCTCGAAATGGTGGCTGATTGCAACCGCTGCTCCGGCTTCGCCCGCGCGAGGAGGCCTGTCGCCGTCGCGCACACAACGCCGTCGAGATTCGCCTTAGGCAGGAGTCCGGCCTGCGCAATCGCAGCGCAAGCGGCGCTCTCCGTGCTGGCGTGGATGAGGCTGCCAGGAGTTGCTCGATTGCGACGGCGAGCGTTCGATCTTCGCTTGGGGAGAGTCAGCGCCCGCAACGACGGATGCCTGCTCCTCAAGCTGGGCTCCGGGCGCGGGAGGTATGCTCGGCGTGATGCGAGCAACACCGCAGCTGCAAGCCGCTCGCACCATGCCTGGGGAACGCCACCGCGATCGTCCGGCCGGGGGGGGCTTGGCCCCCGGCTCCGCGCTCGCGCGCACGCCAGCGCTCGCGGTGCGCGAACTCGGCCCGATCGTGGGCAACCGGGCACTGGCCCGGATCGTCGCGGGACGGGCTCAGGGGCGTGTGGTCCAGCGCGAGCCGAAGTCGTACGCGGGCGAGCTGACGACTGAGCGGGTGCAGGAGCCGGGCCACCTGCGCATCTCTGAGTACGGCACCGATCCGAACGAGAAGCTGACCGAGGGTCAGCAACCGTCGCTTACGGAGTTGTTTTGGGTCGACTTCCGTGTGGAGAACGGGACGCTGCGGGTCAGCGCCCGGACGGTCGATCCGGCGGGCACGTATCGGTCCCCGACGCTCAAGCTCGGCGACGAATTCGCCAAGGCGCTCGACCACTTCGCGAAGGAGGGCGCGGGGGTCAAGGAGTTCATCGGCGATTGGTCTTTCATGAGCCCAACGGAGATGTCGACGAACCTCGCCGAGTACAACAGGCTTCGTGGCGCGGACAAAACAGAAGAGGAGGCGGCACGCGGCACGCCGTCGGGCAGGATCGCCGTTGGCCTGGGCTTCACTGAGGTCAAGGTGCTGTCGGATCGCGCGGAGCAGATCGAGGACATCGGCGACGGGAAGGAGTACCAGCGCGTGCAGGTGAGCTTCTCGCGGCCTTCGTCCGGACGGGCCCCGAGTGGGGGGACAGGCGGCGTGAAGCCGGCGAGCGGAGGCGGGGGTTCGACGACGAAGCCGGCGACCCGCGCTGGCGCGGCCGCCGCCCTCGTCATCATGGGCGCGAGCGTCGCGCTTAACTGGCTCATCGAGCGCGGCAACGAGAAACGGATCAAGGAAGCGATCAACCTCAAACTCCCGGTCTTGACGAAAGAGCAGGCAGAGGACCCGCAACTCGGGTTTCTGCTCATCTTCAAGTACAAGGGCGGGGCAAGCGGCGACGAGGGGACGACCGCGAGCCCGAGGTTCGAGAGCCTCGGGTGGCGGCGCGCCTACACCCGTTCGGAGGCGGAGACGGCATTCCGCGCCGCCCCGCGCTACGAGACCGGCTACATGTACGAGTTCGGCTGGGTCGATCCGCTTCAGAAGCCCTCGCCGCTCGTGATCGCCACGCCGTTCGCCAAGTTCGGTCTCGCCCGGTTCAGCGACATCACCAAGATCGAGTTTCAGCGCGCCCAGTTCAAGGAGTGGGGCGGGTTCGACACCAAGGGCACCGATGGGCCCGTAGACGCCACGAAGTGGGACACGGACGCGACGGCGTACCGGTTCTTGGTCCTGGTGATGCCGTCACGCGTGCCGATCGTCAATGTCAACGGACGCCTAGACAGCCACGGAGTGACAACGACGAACGTCTCGGTCAAGGGCGGAACGGTCCCCGCAGTCGATCTCGACGGCACCTCGGCCGTGACGGTATGGCCGGCCGACGACGACACCGAGACGCTGTTCGAGCACACCCGCGCCATCGATGACAAGGAAAACAAGCTCCGGCCGATCCCCAACATCGAGATGGTGCGCTGGCTGCGCCCCGAGCAGGTGACGCTCGTCACGACTTTCTGACGGCTGGGCGACGCCCCGTTGAGGTGCGTCCCAGCAAGCACCGCTGGCTGATGCTTCCTCGGGAACTCGGGCGTCTTACGGAGCCTATTCCAGAGTGCTGCTCGGGACGAGTTAGGACAGCGCGGTGTTTACCGCCGCGGCGTCTGCTCCGCCAGGTCAAGCAGCGACACCGCCGCCCGACACGGCGCTACCCCTTTTCCATCGAGCGGGGCCATGCCGCTGCCGTGCCTGCTTGAGGCGTGGACCAGCAGCGTCGTCGGTCTCTGTCGAGAGCTGCTGGACGGCTGCCAGGGGTGTACTGGAAGGGGTTGGCACTCCCTCCCTTGCGGCAAGCAGGCACGCCGCTGGGCCCTCGCCCAGTTGGGAGCGCGGACATGTTTGGTTGAGATGGCGGCGGGTCAGTTCGTAGGCGGATCTTGC
>JAFAWC010000571.1 GCA_019242135.1 Mycobacteriaceae bacterium
GCAGCACCCGCCACACCTTCCTCGGGGGCGCGTCGACATGGAATCGCACGGTGTAGGACTGCATCAGTGACCTCCCCAGGTGTTCCAGAAGGTGACGGTGTCTGCCGGTGGCCGCGACGCGGGCCGGAAGTCACTACCCACGGTGTATGCCACCGGGAACAGCGCGGCCTGCGTGACGTGTCGGGAATTGCCAGTAACTCGGCGACCTCGCGCTCCCTGGCCAGGTGCATGGTGGTCCACAACGATCCCAGGCCGCGCGACCGAAGGGCGAGCAAGAAACTCCAGCCGGCAGGGATGATCGACGCCCATGCCGACGCGGCGACCACCCGGTCGCTTCCATCAAAGCGTCTTTGCAGGCAAGGGATTACGTGGACCGGCACATCGGCCAGTGTTTGCGTGAGGCCCAGCGCGCTGCGGTACACCCGCTGGGTTTGCGGGTCCGCTTCGGTCTCGGCGGCCTGGGCGAGATATTGCGCACCGATGCCGCGGTAGATCTCGGCGATCGCGGCACGCTTGTCGGCGTCGGTGATCACCAGCCAGCGCCAGTCCTGCGCATTGCTCGCGGTGGGCGCCTGCATCGCCAGGTGCACGCAGTCGAGAATGACCTCGCGGTGCACGGGGCGGCTCAGGTCGAGGCGGTCGCGCACCGCGCGGGTGGTGGTGAGCAGTTCGTCGACCGAAGAGATGTCCACCTGCCGCTCAGACGTCGATGGACGCGGGCTGGTCGGCGAAGCGTTCGGCGAACTCGATCGCGAGGCGCTGGCGCGGCGGGTAGCCGGGATAGGTGGCGTAGGCCGCGACGTTCTCGTAGAGCTCGGGCGCAATGCCCGCCTGGCGCACCGACGGCGCCCGAAAGCCCGCACACGCGACGCAGTCGTTGATCTCGGCGATGCGAATCCTGGCCAGTTCACGCTCGTCGGCCGGAAGAATGCTTTCCTGGTAGGCGCCGCGGATCATCCGCTCGACCATGCCACCGAGCTGGGGCCGCAACGTCGGGATCATTGCCGCCTCACCGCCGGGACCGTCCGGCACGTCGAGCCTAGCCACCAGCCAACTTCCTGCGTATGGGGACCGATACCCTTGTGAGGAAACCAGATTCTCGGTGTCGCTGTCCAGATGCGGGCGGAGGTCTCGCCGTGCTGGTCATGCATGAGGTGCACACCGTGCGCGGCCGCGCAGAAGACGAGGACCTCCGCGTGGTCACCGCTGTATTGAGAGTCGCGGGCCCAGATCTCTACGGGCGCAGCACAATCTTTCCTCGTGTGTGCCGCTGTTCGAGCGCACGGTAGGCGATCTGCACGTCGTCGAGCGAAAAGACCTCGGCGATCGGAACTTCCAGCTCGCCGGCCGCAACCAGGGCCGCCAGTTCGGCGAGCACGTCGACACTGGCGGCGTCCGCATTCCCCACCGTTTGGGCCCCGACCCGGGCAGCCGCCGGGAAGTCGATGATCGTGTCCACCCGCTCAGGGACAACTTCAAGCTCGGCGACGGCCAGCTCGACGTATCCGGTGCCGAAGAAATCCAGAAACGCGTCGATGCGCCCACTGGGCGCGGCGGACCGCAGCCGGCCCACGAGGTCGTCGCCGTAGTTGACGGGCAGGACACCGTGTCCGGTGAGCCATTGGTCGTTCGACGGCCCGGCGATGCCGATCACCGCGGCGCCCGTCCGCTTGGCCAACTGCACCGCGATCGAGCCCACCCCGCCGGCTGCCCCCGCAACGGCGACGGTCTCACCTGCGCTCAACCCGACGGCGCGGAGCGCGGCGTAGGCCGTCGTGCCCGCCACGAACAACGCACCGGCCACTTCCCACGACACGTTCGCCGGTTTGGCGGTGAGTTGACCCGCGGGAACGACCACGTATTCGGCGTGGCTCGCCCGGTCCTCGGTGAAGCCGAGAACCTCGTCACCGGGACTGAAGGTATCGACACCGGAGCCGACCTGCGCCACGACACCAGCCAGGTCGCTGCCCTGCCCGGACGGAAACGTGGCCGGCCACATGTCGTGCAGAGCACCCTTGCGGATCATCGCTTCGCCCGGGTTGATACCGGCAGCTCTGACCTCGACGAGCACTTGACCATCACCGGGTTCCGGTCGCGCCACGTCCCGCACCTGCAGGACATCGATATCGCCGTAGTGGTCGAACGTCACCGCCTTGCTCATGGAAACTATGACGGCGGCGGCGGCGGCGGTCCTATTCCCACATCACCGGTCAGGAGTTCGGCAGCGGCGGTTGGCCGAACTGGCGCGCACCGTTATTGAGGGTGTTGAGGTAGCCGCCAAGTTGAGCCCCGGCGATCACCGGGGGGACAGCCGCCGGCGCCACCGCATCCGGCGTCAACTGCCACGGCTGGCAGCCGTCCGTCTTGAACGTGGTGTCGGCGGGGTCGACAACCACCACCTGCGGCTTCTTGCTGATCGCGTTATCGACGATGTCACTGCCGGCGACGCGCTTCCAGTAGCAGGTGCCGTTACCGACAGGCCCGGCGCTGGTATAGGTGCCGGGCACGATGTCGGTGCCCACCGCGTAGGTGCCGTCGTGGTCAATGATCGTTTTCGGGGCAGACGGGGACGGCGCCGGCGGATCGGCGCTGGCGCTGCCCGACCACGACGCAGCACCAGCCACGATCATCGCGGCGACCCACGCTATTGCCTTCGGCCTCACGCAAAGCAGCGTACGCGGCTATGGCGGTCACCCGCAGGCGAGCCGCAACGGCACGAGCTGCTCGGCGCTGGTCATCGATCCGTGGTGGCCAACCAGAGACGACTCCAGCGGCTCGACGGTCCGGCGCACCACCGCTGAGCCGCCGCGAGCCGCCACCACGACATCGCCGATGCGCGGGCGCACCCGCGGGGCCACCTGCTGACCGAACCACCCGGCGGCAATCGCCTCATCGACCGACACCACCCACGCCCGTTCGCCCAGCGTCTCGCGCCACGCCGCAAGCACCGCGTCAGCGGCGCCCTCGATCACGTACACGTGCCTGGCCCTCGGCTCGCCGCCAATGGCCTGCACCCCGTTCAGCAGCGGCTCGCAGTCGTCGACGTCGATGACATCGGAGGCGTCGACGGCCACCATGCCGTGATCGGCCACGACGGCGAGCAGCCCGCCGGGGGGCAGGCGATCCACCACGGATTCGACCAAGCGGTCGACCTGGCGCAACTGCATCCGCCACGGCGCCGACCCCGGCCCGTAGAGATGCCCGAGCAGGTCGAGCTCGCCGTGATAGCCGTAGCAGAACCCACCGTCTGCGATGGCTGCGCCTACGGACGCGGCCAGGTCGCCGAGCGCGTGTACGCCGATGTACTTCGCGCCGCGCAGCACGGCGCGGGTGAGCCCCGAATCGGTGAACTCCGAGCCGGAGACGACGCTGACCGCCACTCCCGACGACGTCGCCCGCTCGAAAGTCGTCGGCAGCGGCTGGACGTCCTCAGGCGGGAGCGCGTCGCGAAGGTCGCCACCCCACGGATGCGGACGCCAGCGCAGCGCGTTGATCACTCCGGCGCCCGGCAGCCGGAACGAGTAACCGACCAAACCGTGCAGGCCGGAGCGGCATCCGGTGCCAAGCGCAGCCAGCCCGGCCACCGTCGTGGCGGGAAAACCGACCTGCAGCACCCGGCCGCCCAACCCGGCCAGCACCGGGGCGTCTGCCGCATACGTATCGAGCAGCTCGGCGCCCAGCCCGTCGATCAGCAGGACGCACGCCCCGAAGAGGTCCCCGGGCAACGGGATTCGTGCGTCGAACCCGGACACACCCATCGCGGCCAGCACCGACGGCACCACATCCGCGAGCTGCGGGGTGCCCGGATCCGGCTGCGGCAGGTCCGCGATCATCGGACTCGGGGCGTCTGAAGTACCGCAGCGGCGACGGCGAGCACAACGGCGACCGCTGCGGGTGCCGTTTTCACCCACCTGTCAGAGGCACGTAAATGGAAGGCGACTGCGCCCACCGACAGCAGGGCCAGGCCGATCGCTGCGGCTACGCCGATCGGCCGCCACAGGAGGCCCACCAGCACGCCGACGACACCGGCCAGCTCGAGCACGCCGATCACCCGCCACAGCATCGGCGTGACGCCGAGGTGGTCCCGAATCGCCAGCGATTGCGGAGCGCCGAGCAGTTTGATCGAACTGGAGAACGCGAAGAGCAACGCAAGCACGATCGTAACGACGACGGTGGCAACCACCCCGTCAGACTAACTCGCAGGTGGACGCTCGAGCCGATCGTCGGACAGGCGTGACACCGCCCGCCTGGAGCGCTTTTACCCGGGTGCGATCACCGCGGCGATTCGGCGCGCCACGTCGGTAGCGACCGCCAGTGTCTGCTGGTCATGCGCAGCTGAATACCGGTCGGCTCCAGCATCATAGGTGGCGCCCGCGATTCCGCCGTGGTCGGTGCGAAGCTCGACGAAGTCGACCGGCCACCCGTGACGTTCGAGGGTCGAGGCAAACGCCCGGCTCGCCCCGATCGGAACAACGTCGTCGGCCACACCGTGCAACAGGGTGAACGGCGAGCGATTGCCGGTGTCGGCCAGTTCGGTTGCCAACCGTTCGCCGCTGATCGGATCGCGGACCATGAACGCGCCGGCAAGGCATACGGTGTGGCCCAGCTGGACACCATGTTGCTGTGCGTGCACGGTCAACCCGGCCGCCGCGACGCCCCCCAGTGACCAGCCCACGAGCACCAGCCGCTCGCGGTGTTGCGCGACCCGCCTCGCAAAGTGCACCGAGCGCAACAGATCTCCGCGTCCGCCATCGTCGGCGTGAGAGTTCCAGTCCGGCACCACCACACCGAAACCATGATCCGCCACCAGCTGGGCAAGCGGCAGCAGGGTGGTCCGGGCGTCGGTCTGTGCCCCGTGCCAGAGCAGAACGGTGCACTTCGAGTGGTCGCCGTACAGGTCGACCGGCCGCCCACGGGCATACTCGACGGTCTCCACACCTTCAGTGTGCCCGAGCGATCCAACAGAATGTGTCGACAAGGTCGCGAAAACATGACCTTGTGCCGGCGCGGGGCTCACCGCGGCCGCATGTACCTCTCGATGAATCTGCGCAGGATCACCGGGGGGTGTTCCACCTTCCATTGCCTGGCATCTGATTTCAATGACTCGGCAGCCTCGGGTGCGAAGTAGCCGTCGTTCTTGTACGCGTCGATTCGCGTGCAGATGCCGTCGACATCGAGTTCGGGATGGAATTGCGTCGCATACACGTTTTCGCCCACGCGAAAGGCCTGAACGGGGCAGGTCGCCGATGACGCGAGGCAGACGGCTTGGGGTGGCAGGGAACTGGCGGCCTCCTTGTGGCCGCCGTAGGCGTCGAAGGTGTCCGGTAGGTCCTCGAAAAGCGGGTCTCGCCGACCGGCGGGCGTCAGGGTCACCGTCAGGGCACCTACCGGCTCGGTGTAGCGCCGATCGACCGTCGCACCGACGATCGAACCGAGAGTTCCCACGCCGTAGCAGCATCCCAGAAATGGAAAGTCACACTCGACGACGCGACCGATCAATGGCAGCAGCTCTGATTCGACGCGTCGTTGTGTCGACGACTTCGATTCGGACGCGTCGCTGACGTTGTATGGGCCGCCCCCCAGGATGATGCCCGACCACTCGGCGAGATCGATCGACCCCAACGAGCGCTGAGTCAGTCGGATACTGCGCAGTCCGCTCTGCGTGAGCCCGGAAAAGCGCAGCATCGCCGAATATTCGTCGTCGGCCGCTTCGTGCTCTCGAATCGAGAGCAGCAAGTAGGGCGCGTGATCGGCGCGGCACCCCGCGAGCTGTGTCCGCCCGCGGGGTGCCGTAGGAG
>JAFAWC010000012.1 GCA_019242135.1 Mycobacteriaceae bacterium
GTACCGCCGGCACGGTGAACCAGCACAGGCGCACGCCCGTTGATACCACACGAACCGCTTTGGTCATTTCTGAACCATCTGGCCCTCAAAAGCGATGTACTCGATGTGTACTCACTATTTTCGATAAGGAGGCGGGGCTATGCACACGGCATTGACCCTCGCCGCAGCGGTGGCCGCGACCGCGGTGCTGGTCGCGCCGGCCGGGTCGGCGTCAGCTGATTCGCCACAGAACACGATCAACTACTGGCAGCAGCAGGGCTACACGGTCAACATCGACCGGGTCGGTAGCGGGCCGATGGACAGTTGCGTCGTGACCAGTGTTCGCAACCCGAACACCATCACCCGGTTCGTCCGGGAAAACACCAGAGGTCCAGGCCCCAGCTACCTCGTTCCGGTCATCGTCAGCCGCACCGTGCAGATATCGCTGTACTGCGCCGGATAGCGCCGCGGCTCAGGCCCGCGACACCGCCGACGCCTGCGCGACCTGCTGCGGGGTGGGCCGAACGCCCGTGTAACGCTCGAACTGCTCGGCGGCCTGCAACGCGATCACCTCGGCACCCGTGATCACCGGCTTGCCCAACTCACGAGCGGCCGTGATCAGAGGTGTCTCGGCGGGCACGGCCACCACATCGAAAACCACGTCCGCGCGCTCGACGACGGCGGCCGGGTAAGCCATCTGATCGTGCCCTGGGCCGCCTGCCATGCCGATAGGCGTGGCGTTGACGATCACCGGGGCGGTGACCGACCCGATGTCGGTGCGCCAGGTATAGCCGAGCCGCTCCGCTAACTCCCTGCCAGCCTTGGGATTTCGCGCCACAACCGTGCCGTCACGGAAACCGGCGTCGCGGAACGCCGTGCCCACCGCCCGGGCCATCCCGCCGCTGCCGAGGATGACCACGGCGCCGTTTGCGTCAAGATCGCCGATCAACGCGCGCACCGCGAGGTAGTCGGTGTTCGATGCCGTCAGGTGCCCGCCGTCGTTGACGATCGTGTTCACTGCTTCGATAGCGCGGGCCGATTCCTCGACCGCGTCGACGAGAGCGATCACGTCACGCTTGAACGGCATCGACACCGAACAGCCGCGGATTCCCAACGCCCGCACACCGGCGACCGCCGCGACGATGTCAGTCGTGGTGAAGGCCTTATAGATGAAGTCGAGGCCCAGCTGTTCGTAGAGGTGATTGTGGAATCTGGTGCCGATGTTGCTCGGCTGGGCTGCCAGCGAGATGCACAGCTGCGTGTCCTTGCTCAGGGACGGCCTCACGAGCCCGCTCTTTTCTACTCGAACGCCCGGATGACCTGCCGAGCGACGTCCTGAATCTCTTTGATGTGCTCGATCTTGACGGGCAGCCGCGCCGGGTCAGGGACCTCAATCGTCGCGGCGACGATCCCCGGTTCTTCGCGGATCCACGGCGCATCGAGCCGGTCCAGCAGGGCCCGGGCCGGCAGATTGTCGGACAGCACGCGGGCGTGGAACTTGGTGACCCCGTCGACGCGGGCGGCCACCGCGAGCGCGGCGAACAGCACGGTGCCGATGCCGCGGCCCTGATACTCGTCGGCGACGGTGAACGCGATCTCGGCCAGGGTCGGGTCGTCCTGGTCGCGCACAAACCGGGCGTCGGCGATCACCGGTCCCTCCGCGCCGTCGGTGACCACCCAGACGAAGTGGTCGACGTAGTCGACCTCGAACAGATAGGTCAGCACGGTCTCGCTGGGCGCGCGCACCGACAGAAAGCGCCGGTACAGCGTCTCCGGTGAGAACATCACCTGCCCGTGGACGACCCGCTGGGTGTCGCCGGGCAGCACCGGTCGCAGCATCAGTTCGGTGTCGTCGCGAGCCTCGAACGGGACCGGCGTCAGGAATGCGGCGAGACGTTGACGCGCCGTCCTGACGAGTTGCGGAGCAATGCCCGGGATCTGCAGCAGAAGCTCGAATGCCGGCTCGTACCCGAGGTAGCCGCACACCTCGTCGGTGGCGACCACCGTGGCGGTACGGGGAGCGTTGCGCAGCAGAGCGATCTCACCGATCAGACCTTCAGACAGGAATGCGACGAGCACCTGGCCGTCGGTGTCGGTGTGGCGCACCTCGGCCTCGCCGGACGCGATGATCAGAAACGACAATGCCTTCTCGCCCTGGCGCATGAGCACTTCGCCGACCGGCGCACGGATCGGGGTCAGCTCGGCGGCCAGCGGCGTCAGCTCATCGGTCGGGATCCCGGCGAACACCGGCAGAGCGCCGAGTTCCACAGCGACGGTCATCGAGTTGGTCCCTCCGCGGAGTGGTCCCGACGATATTTGCCGAATTTTTGCTTGTCGAGTATTAGCACTCGAGGCATGTGAGTGCTAATCTAGGCAGTGCACAGTTTGATCGGCCGCCCGTCAGGGTGGCGGGCTCGGCGAGGTGATCTAGGAGGTGACTGCTGTGCTTCGTTTTGACCCGTTCAGCGACATCGATGCCTTGACCCGCAGTTGGCTCACCGGCCAGACCGGTTCGACTCGCAGTCCTCGGTTCATGCCGATGGATCTCTACAAGGTCGAGGACCATTACGTCTTGACCGCCGACCTGCCCGGCGTCGACCCGGGCTCAGTCGACGTCAACGTCGACAACGGCACACTGACCGTCACCGCGCACAGGACGGCGCAGCCGGCGGAGGACGCCGTCCAGTGGCTGGCCAACGAACGGTTTTTCGGCACATACCGTCGGCAGCTATCACTCGGCGAAGGCATCGACACACCCGCCATCTCGGCGACCTACGAGAACGGCGTGCTGTCGATCACCATCCCGGTCGCCGAACGCGCCAAGCCGCGCCGCATCGAGGTGACCAACGCCGGGTCAGCCCGGTCGATCAAGGCGAGCTCATCGGAGGAGCCGATGAACACAATCGAATCGTCGTAATCGGCGGCCAACGGACCCGCAGCCGTGCGACTCGGCTGCGGGTTCTTCTTTGGCCGGGGCATGCGAACTGACAGACTTCACACCATGTTGCGGCGCCTCGGTACCCGGATCAACGACGAGGCATGGTCGGTGCTGCAACTGGGACGGGCCGGGCTGCTGAGGCCGGTGTCGCCGGCGGGACTGGCCGCGGTACTGCGCGCGCTGCACGACTACGGCGAACTCAGCGCGGCGGTGACGTTCGCGGCGGCGCGCCAGCGCGATGGCATCGGGCTCATCGACGAGCGCGGCGCGCTGACGTTCGGTGACCTCGATACCAGGTCCAACGCGGTGGCCAACGAATGGCGACGCGCCGGACTGGCGCCCGGATCCACCGTCGCGATCCTCGCCCGCAACCATCGCGGGCTGCTCGACGCACTGTTCGCCGGCATGAAGACCGGCGCGCGGATCGTCTTGCTGAACACCGACTTCGCGAGCGACCAGATTCGGGAGGTGATCACGCGTGAGGGCGTCGAACTGCTGGTCCATGACGACGAGTACACCGAGGCAGTCGCCGACATCGACCTGCGCCTCGGCCGGGTACGCGCGTGGGCCGAGAGCGACGGCCCCGACACGCTCGATGCGCTGATTCAACAAGGTGATCCGTCGGCGCCGCCGGCTTCGGGCGCCAAATCGAAGATCATCATCTTGACCAGCGGAACCACCGGAACGCCAAAGGGAGCCCCCCGGTCCGTACCACGCTCGCTGGTACCTCTGGCCGGACTGCTGGACAAAACACCGTTTCGGCCAAGGGAAGTGACCGAATGCTGTACCCCGATGTTTCATTCACTCGGGTTCGGTCACGCCATGATCGCGCTGCTCATGGGGTCCACACTGGTGGTGCGCCGCAGGTTTGACCCACAGCTCACGCTGGAAAGCCTTGCCGAACATCGTGTTAAGACGCTCGTCGTCGTGCCGATCATGCTCAGCCGGATCCTGGACCGCACGCCGTCCGACTACGATCTGTCGGCGCTGAGGATCATCTTCGTGGCGGGGTCGCAACTCGGCGCGGAGCTCTGCGCGAGAGCGCTGCAGGAGTTCGGTCCGGTGATCTACAACCTCTACGGGTCAACCGAAATCGCGTACGCGAGTGTGGCAACGCCGGACGATCTGGCGGAGGAGCCGGCGTGCGTCGGGCGGGTGGTGCGCGGTGCGGTGGTCAAGATCTTCGACGACGACGGTCACGAGTTGCCGACGGGGGCGACCGGCCGCATTTTCGTCGGCAACAGCGCACAGTTCGAGGGGTACACGGGCGGCGGCACCAAAGAGACGATTCACGGTCTGATGAGCAGCGGCGACCTCGGCCACTTCGACTCGGCGGGAAGGCTGTTCGTCGACGGTCGCGACGACGACATGATCGTCTCCGGTGGCGAGAACGTCTTCCCGGGCGAGGTCGAGGACATGCTGACAGCGCATCCCGACATCGTCGACGCGGCGGTCATCGGAGTGCCCGACGATGACTATGGGCAGCGGCTGCGAAGCTTCGTGGTGGTCCGGCCGGGCGCAACAGTCTCCGAGCAGGACGTCAAGGACTACATCAGAGGCCGTCTCGCCAGGTTCAAGGTGCCCCGCGACGTGATGTTCGTCGATGAGGTGCCGCGCAATCCGACCGGGAAGGTCGTCAAGCGGCTGCTCGACGGCCAATGAAAGCGTAAGTTCGACGGATGCTCGCACGCCTATCGCGGGTCGCGCTGTCGATCGGGACGTTGGCCGGGACGTTGGCCGTCGCATCGATCGCGCCCGCGCACGGTGCGGGCCCGGTGCTGGAGGGGACGTATCGGTTCGACTTTCACGGCGCGCAGCAGACCGTCAACGGCGGAGCCCTGCCGACGGCCGACACGACGGCGACATATTCGTTCGTCTCGTCGTGCGGCGGCGACGGTTGCGTCGCCAACGGCGTACTGCTGTCGTCCACCGACCGGGAGGCCGTCTCCGCGCACAATCCCGACGTGACCCTGCGGTTCGTCGACAGCGCGTGGCAGATGTCGCTGCCCTACGACTCGCCGTGTGAGGAGGGGGACACGAGAAACCAGTTGTTGACCTGGTCGCTGACGCCGCAGGCCGGCAACGACGTGCTATCGGGGACCCGCACGGTGACGACCGTCGGCCACTCCTGCGCCGGGGACGCCATCGGCACGCTGTCCCAAGCGATGACCGCCACCCGGGTGGGCACGGCGGCGTCGGGTGTGCTGCCCAGCCCGTAGTCCGTGGTCGCCGGGTTCGCCCCTCCGGTTGCCCGCCAGTGTTTCGAACGTGCCCGGTTGTGCAAGCATGCACATGAGGGTGCTGCATTGCGGGCGCCGGGAGGGTAGTGATGAACGCAGAACAGTACGACAAGATGGGCAAGGGCACCGGCTTCGTCGCCGCGTTGGACCAGAGCGGCGGCAGCACGCCCAAGGCGCTTGCGCTGTACGGCATCGGCGAGGACGAGTACTCCGGCGACGAGCAGATGTTCGAGCTGGTGCACGAGATGCGCACCCGAATCATCACCAGCCCGAGCTTCGACGGTCACCGCATCCTGGCGGCGATCCTGTTCGAGAACACCATGGACCGCGCGATCGAGGGCCGGTCCACCGCGGACTACCTGTGGAACGTCAAACAGATCGTGCCGATCCTCAAGGTCGACAAGGGTCTGGCCGACGAGGCGGACGGCGCCAAGGTCATGAAGCCCATTCCCAACCTCGGGGACCTGTTAGCGCGCGCGGTCGACAACGGCATCTTCGGCACCAAGATGCGCTCGTTCATCACGCTGCCCGGCGCGGGCCTCGACGCGGTCGTCGAGCAGCAGTTCGAGATCGCGCGCCAGATCCTGGCGTCCGGTCTGGTGCCGATCATCGAGCCGGAGGTCGACATCAAGAGCCCGCGCAAGGCCGAGGCCGAGGAGCAGCTGAAGGCCGGGCTTCTCGACGCCGTCAACGAACTCTCTGCCGAGACCCCGGTGATGTTGAAGCTCACGCTGCCCGACACGGACAACCTGTACAAAGAGCTCGTCGAGCATCCCAGGGTGCTACGCGTGCTGGCACTGTCGGGGGGCTACAGCCGCGACGAGGCGTGTGAACGCCTGGCGCGCAACCACGGCGTGATCGCGAGCTTCTCGCGGGCACTGACCGAGGGGCTGACCGCGCAACAAAGTGCGGCCGAGTTCGACGCGACGCTGGACAAGTCGATCGCGGAGATCGCGGCGGCGTCGGCGACCTGAGATCTGAGCCGATTCAATCGTCACATAACTAGCAGTGGTGCGGGCGAGACCTTGCTCTGGCGGGCGAAAGTCGTTAGGTAAGAGCGGTCACCAGGTCAGCGACCAGCTGGGCCACCTCGGGCCGCGGCGCGTCGAACTTCTCCAGGCAGGCGATCGCCTCGTCTCTCCGGTTCGCCTCGATCAACCGTCGCACTTCAGCGGCCATCGGCGCGTCCGCGGTCGCCAGCACATCGACGAGCTCCCAATCCCGGTACATCGCAAGCGTTCGCTCGTAAAACGCGAATCCCGTCACCGGTCGGCCGCCCATGCTGCCGCGGTACCGGTAGGGACCTTCCATGTAATCAATCGGCAGGGCATGCGCCGGCGTGGGAACAAGAGGCTCACCGGTCAGGTCGAGATCGAGCTGGCGTGAGGTGAGGCGGTGCCGGTCGGGCAGGTAACGCGCCGCAGCCGGCGGCGGAATCAGGGTGTGTATCGACTCCGGCCAACGGATATAGCTCGCGATGCTGACCTCGATATCTTCGGCGCATTCGGGCGCGCCATCACTGCTCGTGGTTGCGCCCGAAAACGGCTGCAGCGCATTATGGTTCGTCCGGTCGAACTGGCGCCAGACGCTCAGATCGGTGCCGTTGTCGAGGGTGATCGTGCGCCACTCGTGGGAACGCGAGCGCGGATCACCTCCCGGTCCGCCCGCCGCGGCGTAGCGCGGGAACCACTGGCGGTCGACATGTCCTGCGTCGCCGGCGACCGTGTCCTCGATCCCGCCCCACCGCAACGTCCCGGCCATCGTCATGCCGGTTTGAAAGTAGGAGTAGGTGTCGTCCTGGCCGAAGCACGCGATCTTGCCGTGGTGGGCCGAGGCGCCGAGGGGCACCGGCGCGCGGGTGGGTGTCACGTGCAGGCTCAGCTGCATCTTCTCGCCGGCCTGGTCGAGGCCCACGAGTGCGACTTCGTAGGTGTAGGGCACCAGCTGCTGTTCGCCGTCACGACAAGCCCGCCATTGTGATGTGCCCGCCGCGCCTGCGTATGCGATGCCGAGGTGCCCGACCGTGATGGACATCTTGGGTACCGCGCCCGGCTGTGTGCTGGCCGGTGGCACGTCGTAATCGGTGCATGTCCCGTACGTCCCGTTGTCGAGGTCGAACAGCGCGAAGGTGTGAAAGTCAGCGACGATGTTGTGGCCCAGACGGTTCTTGTTGAAGATCGTCAGGAACGCGTACTCGCGTCCGGTGCGTTCGCCGGTGACTTCGCCGGCCAGAAACCAGGTGTCCGACTCGTAACCGGGGTGTTCACCCTCGGCGGCCGGAAAGCGGAATTGCGCGTCGCAGGGCACGAGTTCGAAGGGATACCGACGCCAGTCCTCAGCCACGCGGCCACCCCGCATCCATCGTTGCGTCGCTTTTTTGCTATGTTAGCAGCAATAGCTATATTGACCGCGACGGTAGGGCGGTGGCCGAATGAAACCCCTTGTCTACGAACAGCTTTTCATCGGAGGCCGGTGGCAGACGCCGTCCACCGGGCAGCGGATCCCGGTAATCTCACCGCACACCGAGGAGCCGATCGGGGAGGCCCCGGAGGCCGCACCCGCCGATGTCGACAACGCCGTCGCGGCCGCGCGGGACGCCTTCGACAACGGTCCCTGGCCGCGGCTGTCGGTGGCCGAGCGGATCGAGAAAATCGAAAACCTTGCCGCCGTGTACTCCGGGCATGTCGAGGAGATGGCGGACCTCATCACCGCGGAGATGGGTTCGCCGCGAAGCTTCAGCCGGCTGGGACAGGGGGCGGGCGCGTTGGCGCAAATGCACCTCGTCATCGCGACCGCGCGCGAATTCCGTTGGGCCGAGCGCCGACCCGGGTTGTTCGGTGAGGTCCACGTGCGCCGGGCCCCGGTCGGCGTGGTCGGCGCCATCGTGCCGTGGAACGTACCGCAGTTCTTGATCATGCCCAAGCTGATCCCCGCACTGATCGCGGGGTGCACAGTCGTCGTCAAGCCCGCGCCCGAAACACCGCTGGACGCGCTGTGGTTAGCCGAGATGATCGAAAAAATCGACCTGCCGGCGGGCGTGGTGTCGATCCTTCCGGGCGGCCGCGAGACGGGGGAAAGCCTGGTCACACACCCGGGCGTGGACAAGATCTCGTTCACCGGCTCATCGGCGACCGGCCGGCGCATCGCGGCGCTGTGCGGTCAACAGCTCAAGCGGGTCAGCCTCGAGCTGGGCGGCAAATCTGCTGCGATCGTCCTCGACGACGCCGACGTCGGGCACACCGTCAAGAGCCTGAAGGTGGCCGGCCTCATGAACAACGGGCAGGCCTGCGTGGCGCAGACCCGGATCCTGGTCAGCGAGCGGCGCCACGACGAGGTCGTCGACGCGCTCTCGGACATGATCGCGGGCCTGCAGATCGGTGATCCCGCCGACGAGGACACCGACATCGGTCCTCTGGTGGCGCAGCGCCAGCAGCAGCGCGTGCAGGGATACATCCAAGCGGGGATCGACGAGGGCGCCCGAATCGTCGTCGGCGGCGCCGACAAACCCTACGACCGGGGGTGGTACGTCCGGCCCACCTTGTTCGCGGACGCGACCAACGACATGCGGATCGCGCGCGAGGAAATCTTCGGCCCGGTGTTGACTGTCCTGAAGTACTCCGACGAGCACGACGCGGTGCGGATCGCGAACGACAGCGACTACGGCCTGGCCGGGTCGGTGTGGACCAACGACATCGGCCACGGCCTGGAAATCGCCTCGCAGGTAAGGGCCGGCACCTACGGCATCAACATGTACACCCTCGACACCAGCTGTCCATTCGGCGGGTTCAAGCAGTCCGGCATCGGGCGCGAGTTCGGCCCCGAGGGACTTTCGGAATACGTGGAGCTACAGTCGACGGTGAGCGCCGGCAAGCTGCCGTGACTGTTTTCCGCCGAAATCTTCT
>JAFAWC010000069.1 GCA_019242135.1 Mycobacteriaceae bacterium
GCGGCCACGCTCACCGAGCTCGACGAGGCGCTCGAACGCGAGCGGACCGGCCAGGCAGCGTTGATCACATCCAACGACTTCAGGGAGGGCGCGCTGGCGTTCCAGCAGCGCCGGCCCGCGGAATTCACCGACGGCTAGGACATCTCCGGGCCGTAGGCCGCGGTCAGCAGCGTCGCCAGAAGCGGGACCTGCTGCGCGTCGATCTCCGGCTGAGGCAGCACCGGCCGCAATAACGCCGCTCCGTCAAACGTGTTCGTCAACGTCGCCGCCAATGCCGCAACGGTGTCTTCCGGCACGTTCTCGACCCCCGGCAACGCGCGGGCCGTTTCGTAAATCTTCGTGCTGTATTCGGTCAGCACGTCATGCAGTGTGCCCCTTAGCTTTTCATCGGTACGGGCCGCAACCATCAGCTCGTACATCACGGCGTTGGTCGGGTTGCGGGTAATGTCGCGCAGAATCGCCAGCACAGCTTCCAGCGCCGGCCCGTCCGCCGGGATCTCTGCCACCTGCTTCGTGAACAGGTCGATTTGACGACGCAGCACCTCATACGCCGTGGCCGCCATGAAGTCGCCCATCGTGTCGAAGTGCCGGAACAACGCGCCCACCGACACGCCCGCCCGCTGGGTGATCACCGCCGCCGATGCCCGCGCGTAGCCGACCTCGACGATCGTGGCGATGCTGGCGTCGAGTAGACGCGCAACCGTGCCCTCACGGCGCTCCCGCTGAGTTCTGGCCATCTCAGATCCCGGCCCCGACCGGTGCCCGACGGCGGGCCCCGGCGCGAAGGAAACGACCAGACTTCGCCGTCGTGCCGTAACCCTCGCGGAACCGGCCCGCGCTGAACACGACGGCGCCACCCACGCCGGTTGCGACAACGGCCGCGTCGTTGCGATTGACCATGCGGCTCAGCCCGCCGTAGAACGGCACCGTCTCCTCGTGGTAACCGTCGACTGAATCATCGAGTCCGCTGGGATCGATCACGACGAAGTCAGCGCGGTCGCCTTCCCGCAGTGTGCCGGCGTCGAGCCCGAACCAGTCGGCGACCTCCAAGGTCAGGCGGTACACCGCGTGCTGGACGGTCATGAACGGATCACCGGCATGCTCGGCGTCCACCACGCGCTTGAGCAGGCGCAGCGGGAAGTTGTAGAACGCCATGTTGCGCAGATGCGCACCGGCGTCCGAGAAACCCATGTGGACGGTCGGCTCGACGGCAAGCTTGTTGAGCTGCCCGGGCCGGTGGTTGGCCACAGTGGTGGTCCAGCGGACGTTGCGCTCCCCGTTCTCGACGAGCACATCCAGGAACGCGTCGAGCGGGTGCAGCCCGCGCTCATCGGCGATCTGGCCGAAGCTCTTGCCGATCAGCGACCTGTCTGGGCACTCGACGATGGTGGCGTCGTGAAGGTCGCGGTGCCACAGACTCGGACCCAGCTTGATCTTGTCGAATTCGCGGCGGAATTCACGCCGATACGCCGTGTCGGCGAGCAACTTGTTGCGCTGGACTTGATCGCGCAAGTGCAACGCCGCGGTGCCGGCGCCGAACTCCTCGAAGACGGGCAGATCGATTCCGTCGGAGTACAACTCAAATGGGACCGGCAGATGCTGAAACCGCACGCTGGACCCGAGCGCGGCGTTGAGCAGCCGGGTTCCGGGACCGAAGACGCTCACCGCCGCCGGGTTGGATTTGGCGTCCGCCGACACCAGTAGACTCATCCGAACCCCCTTGCGGCGGCCGAACATTCGGCTACTCGACAGGAAGAACAGCAGAGCCGACACCGGGTTGTTCACGTCTGGCGCACTCTGCAGGATGCGGCCGCGCTTGCGCAGCACCTTGATCAGCTTGCGACGCTCGCGCCAGGTCGCGAACGTCGACGGCAACGCACGCGAGCGGAACCGATCGCCGTCGAGTTTGTCGATCGCCGCGTCCATGCCCGACAGACCCAGAAGGCCGGCGGAGAGGGCCTCGTCGAGCATCGCGGCCATCTTGTCCAGCTCGGCGTCGGTGGGTGTGACGCCGTCGGTGGTCGCACGGCTGAGGCCGAGAACCGAGGTCCGTAAATCCGAATGACCAAGCATGGAGCTGACATTCGGCCCGAGCGGTAAGCCGTCGAGCGCCCGAACATATTCGGCCGGGTTCGTCCACGTCTTCTTCGCGTTGAGCGCCCCGATCACGTACTCGCGCGGCACCGCCTCGACCCGGCTGAACAGATCGGCGGCGTCCTCGGAATCCGCGTAGACCGCCGACAGCGAGCAGTTGCCCAGCAGCACCGTGGTGACCCCGTGCCGCACCGACTCCCGCAGGCCGGGATCGAGAAGAACTTCCGCGTCGTAGTGCGTGTGCACGTCGATGAAGCCGGGAACGACCCACTTCTCTGCGGCGTCGATCACCTCGGGGCAGCCCGTCTCGTCCAACGGTTCGGTGGACACGACCGACACAACCCCGCCGCGGATACCCAGCGTCCGAATCTGCGGAGAGTCGCCGGTCCCGTCGAACCACAGGCCGTTGCGAATGATCACGTCGTATGTCATAACACCGAGTCTAACATAAAGAGTAAGTACTCGCAATCTTTATTGAGGCGGTGTCTGGCACCGGAAGGCACGCGGTCCGGGACGCCGGACGGCACGTCGTATCAGACACCAAAAATGGGCGGCAGGCCGAGGACCATCACCAACCCCCAACACAGGTGGGTCAGCACGGGCGCCAGCACGCCCCCGGTCGCCCGGCGCTCCAGCGCACACACCGTGCCGAGCACCACAGCGGCAAATCCGAGCATCACATTGCCGCTGGCCAGGGTCGCGGCGACATAAAGCGCCGTCGAGACGGCCCCGGGGTAAAACCGGCCCAGCGCCGTATAGAGCGCACCGCGGAAAAACAGCTCTTCGGCGACACCGTTGACGAGAGTTATCACCACCACCAACCACAGCGGGCCGAAGTCCGAGTACTCGAGGACACGGGTGATCAGCGCGCGCACCGGCCCCACCTCCCGGGCCACCAGGCCGCCCGCGACGAACAACGCGGCGACCAGCAGCCCGATCGCGGTCCCGGTGAGCCACGGCCGCTGGTGACGCCCGCGCCACCGGATGCAGCCGAGGTGCAGCGGACCGGACACGAACGCGCCGACCGTCCACACCGCGGCCAGCAGGAACGTCAGCCAATAGAACGACATATCACCCGGTCGCCGCGTCATCGAGAACCCGAGCACCACCGCGCCGCCGACGATCACCACCGCGACGACAATTCGCCGCCGCAGCACCACCGCGGGGGGCTCGTGATGCGGGACGGCCACGGTGCCCGCCACATCTTTGACTTCCGACCAGGTCATGCGGACTTGCCGTTCGGCGTCAGGTCCGCCAGAAAGTCGAGGCCGGTGCGAAGGACACCGGCCACGGGACCCGGCACCAGATTAACGAGTTCCAGTGCCGGTGCGACGGCCACCGGGATGACCGCGCGGGCGCGCCGCTGCAGCGCAAGCACGTCACCGCCCGCCCAGTGCGGGTCGCTGTCGGCTAGGTGGTGGGGATCTGCGAGCGCGTTCACGGGCCGGGGTCGGGGACTTGACACCGATGCGCCAATCGCGCGGTCGAGCGGTGTCAGCCCGCCCGGCGGGTCGGGCACCAGGTCGCGCAACAGATGGTCGGACGCCGTCATCGGATGATCGAGCGACTCGACGAGATCAGCGGCCAGCCCACCGGGCACCGGCAGAGCGAGGGCGGTCACCTTCGAGACCAGGCCGGTATCGACGCCGCGGATCGGCAGCCCGGCCCGCCACGTGCGCGCCGCTCTGGCGTAGGAAAACAGCAAATTGCGATACGTCGTGGTGTCCGGCCCGCAGATGTCGTAACCGCCGGCGGGCACGCGGGCGGGATCGGCGGCGGCCACGAGGTAATAGAGCACGTCGGTGATCGAGATCGGGTCCATCGGATTCTGGGCCCACGGCAACAGCGGGAACACCACGAAGCGGTCGCCGACATAGCGCAGCATCTCGAACGACGTCGAACCCGCGCCAATGATCATCGCGGCGCCCAGCCACACCACCTCCGCGCCGCCGTCCACCGTCAGCGAGGCGGCCACCTCTGCCCGGCTGGTCAAATGCTCTGAAAGGTCATCGGCTTCGGGCACGAACCCGCCCAGATACACGATGCGCCCGACACCGGTCTGCCGGGCGGCCGCCGCGACATTCGCGGCGGCCCGGTTGTCCGCGTCCCGAAACCCCGGTTGGCCGATACCGTGCACCAGGTAGTAGACGACGTCGATGTCGCCCAGAGTCGAAAACACCGCGTTCGTCGCCGTCGCATCGCGCGCATCCAGCGCGACCGCTTCGACGTCGCGATACCAGCCGAAACGCTTGAGCCGGGACGGGTCTCGAGTGGCCGTCACGACCCGATGCCCCCCGGCCAACAGCGCCGCGACGAG
>JAFAWC010000230.1 GCA_019242135.1 Mycobacteriaceae bacterium
AAGTATCCGCACAGCGAATAGTCTCTCCATAACGCCTGAGAAGCGCCTGAGAGACGCGCCGGATCAAAATTATTTTTGGCTGTGCGGGAGCGCTTCGTTGGGGGGTGGCGGTGTTATCTCGCGGCGGGTTATCTAACGGCGGTCGAAGTCGATCAGACCGAGCCGGGCGGCTTTGAGCAGCCGCCGGGGAACCTTGTGCTGCTGGCCGTTGACCGTGACATTAACCAGCTGCGGGCGCTCGGCCTTCCACTGCGCGCGACGGCTCCGGGTGTTCGCGCGCGACGTCCTGCGCTTCGGCACAGCCATGATCGAGCTCCATCTAGTCGGGGGATTACCGTCCAGGATAGCCGGTGAGCACGGCGTACTTCAAAATCAGTCGCGTTCGTTCGCAGGGGTGGTCGGTCGGCGGTCGGTGGGCGTCAGCACTCGACGTCAGCACTAGGCGTCAGCACTCGGCGTCATCGCGGGCGTTGAGATCTGCGCCATGGCTGTGGGTCGGGCCGCGGTTGCAACCCTGATGCAGAAATCGCGGTCGTGACCGGCTAACCTACCGGTTGGTCGAGGATGTCCCGGGCGGGAGGAGGGGTGCGGTGGCCGCCACGCCAAGCGTCGTCCGCATCGGGAACTGCTCTGGGTTTTACGGCGATCGCCTGTCGGCGATGCGAGAGATGCTCACCGGCGGTGATCTCGACTATGTGACCGGCGATTACCTCGCGGAACTGACCATGCTGATCCTGGCCCGCGACCGGGCGAAGGCACCCGAACGCGGCTACGCCAAGACGTTTCTGGCTCAGCTCGAGGAGTGCCTCGGGCTGGCGCACGATCGCGGTGTGCGGATCGTGGCGAATGCCGGCGGTCTGAACCCCGCCGGGCTCGCCGACGCGGTGCGGGCGCTGGCCACGCGACTGGGGGTGCCGGCGAGTGTCGCCCACGTCGAGGGCGACGATCTGCTGTCGCGGGCCGGTGAGCTCGGATTCGGCAACCCGCTGGCCGCCAACGCCTATCTGGGTGCCTGGGGCATCGTCGAGTGCCTGACCAGCGGAGCCGACGTCGTCGTCACCGGCCGGGTCACCGACGCGTCGGTCACACTCGGCCCTGCGGCCGCGCATTTCGGCTGGTCACGCACTGACTACGACCAGCTGGCCGGGGCGGTCGCCGCGGGCCACATCATCGAGTGCGGAGCACAGGCCACCGGCGGCAACTACGCGTTTTTCACCGAGATCGACGAGCCGACTCACCCCGGCTTCCCGATCGCCGAGATCAGGGCCGACGGCTCGGCGGTGATCACCAAACACCCGGGCACCGGAGGTGCCGTGACCGTCGGCACCGTGACCGCACAACTGCTCTACGAGATCGCCGGCGCCCGCTATGCCAATCCCGACGTGACGCTGCGCGTCGACTCGATCGAGCTGGCCCAGGACGGCGAGGACCGGGTACTGGTCAGCGGGGTGCGCGGCGAGCCGCCCCCGCCGACGCTGAAGGTGTCGTTGAACAGCGTCGGCGGGTTCCGCAACGCGATGACGTTCGTGCTGACCGGACTCGACATCGACGCCAAGGCGGCGCTCGTGCGCCGGCAGCTGGAGACCGGCCTGACCGTCAAGCCCGCGGAGCTGGAATGGACGCTGGCCCGTACCGACCACCCCGACGCCGACACCGAGGAGGCGGCCAGCGCGCTGCTCAGGTGCGTCGTGCGCGACCCGGACCCGGCAAACGTCGGACGCCAGTTTTCCTCGGCGGCAGTCGAATTGGGGCTCGCCAGCTACCCGGGCTTCACCACCACCGCCCCGCCGGCCGAGGGCCAGGTGTACGGCATCTTCACCGCCGGGACCGTGCAGGCCGACACGGTAGACCACATCGCGGTGCACGCCGACGGTAGCCGCATCGAGATTCCCGCCGCCGCAGAGACGTTGGAGTTGGCTCCCGTCGCGCCGTTCGCGCTGCCGGTGCCGCTGCCGTTCGGTGAGACCCGACGCGCACCGCTGGGGACGATCGCCGGCGCCCGCAGCGGCGACAAGGGCGCCAGTGCCAACGTCGGATTGTGGGTGCGCACCGAAGATCAGTGGCGCTGGCTGGCGCACGCGCTGACCGTCGAGGCGCTGCGCGAGCTGTTGCCGGAGGCGGCCGAGCTCCCGGTCACCCGCCACGTGCTGCCGAATCTGCGGGCGGTCAACTTCGTGATCGACGGCATCCTCGGAGCGGGTGTGGCGTATCAGGCGCGTTTCGACCCGCAGGCCAAGGGACTCGGCGAATGGTTGCGCAGCCGCTACATCGACATCCCAGAGGTCCTGCTGCCGTGAACATGTGGAGCACGCCCGAGCGTGACGAACTGCGAAAGACCGTGCGGGCGTTCGCCGAACGTGAGGTGCTACCGCAGGTCGACGAGTGGGAGCGGGCCGGCGAGCTGCCCCGCGAACTGCACCGGCGGGCGGGGGCGGCCGGGTTGCTGGGCGCCGGGCTGCCCGAATCGGCCGGCGGCGGTGGTGGTGACGGGGTCGACTCACTGATCATCTGCGAGGAGATGCACTACGCCGGAGCTCCCGGCGGCGTGTTCGCCTCCCTTTTCACCTGCGGCATCGCGGTACCGCACATGATCGCCTCCGGCGACGAACGCCTCGTCGAACGGTACGTGCGACCGACGCTGCGCGGTGAGCTGATCGGGGCGCTGGCGATCACCGAGCCCGACGGCGGCTCCGATGTGGGCCACCTCCGGACCAGCGCTTGTCGTGACGGCGATCACTACATCGTCAACGGCGCGAAGACCTACATCACCTCCGGCGTGCGGGCCGACTACGTGGTGACGGCCGTGCGGACCGGCGGCCCCGGCGCAGCCGGGGTGTCGCTGCTCGTTGTCGACAAGGGCACACCGGGTTTCGAGGTGACCCGCAAACTCGACAAGATGGGCTGGCGGTCATCGGATACCGCCGAGTTGTCCTACACCGACGCGCGCGTGCCCGCCACCAACCTAATCGGCCCGGAGAACACCGGCTTCGCCCAGATCGCGGCGGCTTTCGTCGCCGAACGCGTCGGCCTTGCCGCGCAGGCCTACTCGAGCGCGCAACGGTGCCTCGACATCACCGCCGAATGGTGCCGCAACAGAGAAACATTCGGCCGCGCGCTGATCTCACGTCAGCCGGTGCAGAACACGCTCGCCGAGATGGCCCGGCGCATCGACGTCGCCCGGGTGTACACCCGCCACGTCGTCGAACGCCAGATCGCCGGGGAGACGAACCTCATCACGCAGGTCTGCTTCGCCAAGAACACCGCCGTCGAAGCCGGCGAGTGGGTGGCGAGTCAGGCCGTGCAGTTGTTCGGCGGGCTGGGCTACATGGCCGAAAGCGAAGTCGAACGGCAGTATCGCGACATGCGCATCCTCGGGATCGGCGGCGGCACAACCGAAATTCTGACCGCGCTGGCCGCCAAGACGTTGGGATACCAGTCATGAGCGCGCTGGCTTCCATGCTGGACACCCGCGGGCCGGCATATGTGGAGTCGGTCGCGGCGATGACCGACAAACTGGCCGAGATCGACACCGAACTGGCCAAGGCGCTGGCCGGAGGCGGAGATAAGTATGTCGAGCGGCACCATGCCCGCGGCAAGCTGACCCCGCGGGAGCGTATCGAGCTGCTGATCGACCCCGATTCGCCGTTTCTCGAACTGTGCCCGCTGGCAGCCTGGGGCAGCGAGTTCGCCGTCGGCGCAAGCCTGGTCATCGGCATCGGCGCGGTCAGCGGTGTGGAGTGCCTGGTCGTCGCGAACGACCCCACCGTCAAGGGCGGGACGAGCAATCCGTGGACTCTGCGAAAGATTCTGCGGGCCAACCAGATCGCGTTCCAAAATCGGCTGCCGGTGATCTCACTCGTGGAATCCGGCGGTGCGGACCTGCCCACCCAAAAGGAGGTCTTTGTCCCGGGCGGCCAAATGTTCCGCGATCTGACGCGGCTGTCGGCGGCGGGCATACCGACCATCGCGCTGGTGTTCGGCAACTCCACCGCGGGTGGCGCATACGTGCCCGGGATGTCGGACTACGTGGTGATGATCAAGGAACGCTCGAAGGTTTTCCTGGCAGGCCCGCCGCTTGTGAAGATGGCCACCGGGGAGGAGTCGGACGACGAGTCACTCGGTGGCGCCGAAATGCACGCCCGGACATCGGGTTTGGCCGATTACTTCGCGGTCGACGAACGGGATGCGCTGCGCATCGGGCGGCGCATCGTGGCGCGGCTGAACTGGAAGAAGCGCGGCCCGGCTCCCGGACCGGTCACCGAGCCGCTGGCCGACCCGGAGGAGCTGCTCGGGGTGGTGCCGGCGGATCTTCGCACCCCGTTCGATCCGCGGGAGGTGATCGCGCGGATCGTCGACGCCTCGGCGTTCGACGAGTTCAAAGCGCTGTACGGGTCATCGCTGGTGACCGGATGGGCGAACCTGCACGGCTACCCGATCGGCATTCTCGCCAATGCCCGAGGCGTGCTGTTCAGCGAGGAGTCGCAGAAGGCGACGCAGTTCATCCAGCTCGCCAACCGCAACAACACGCCACTGCTGTTCATGCACAACACCACCGGCTACATGGTGGGCAAGCAGTACGAAGAGGGCGGGATGATCAAGCACGGCGCGATGATGATCAACGCGGTGTCGAACTCGACGGTGCCGCACATCTCCCTGCTGATCGGCGCGTCGTACGGCGCCGGCCACTACGGTATGTGCGGGCGCGCGTATGACCCCCGGTTCCTGTTCGCGTGGCCCAGCGCCAAAGCGGCGGTGATGGGCGGCGCCCAACTGGCCGGGGTCATCTCGATCGTCAGTCGCGCCGCGGCAGAAGCGCGAGGACAGCAGGTCGACGAGGACGCCGACGCTGCGTTGAGAGCCGCCATCGAGGCGCAGATCGAAGCGGAGTCACTGCCGCTGTTCTTGTCGGGACGGCTCTACGACGACGGTGTGATCGATCCGCGTGACACCCGCACGGTGTTGGGCATGTGTTTGTCGGCGATCGCCAACGCGCCGGTCGAGGGCACCAGCAACTTCGGCGTCTTCCGGATGTGAGGACCGATGAGCGCTTGCGCGAAGAGGAGATAGCGCCGATGAGGGCTTGCGCGAAGAGGAGTAGCGCCGATGAGCGCTTGCGCGAAGAGGAGATAGCTTGAGTTGATAAATCGAGTGCTGGTGGCCAACCGGGGCGAGATCGCCCGGC
>JAFAWC010000257.1 GCA_019242135.1 Mycobacteriaceae bacterium
TGGTGCCGTACTGCAGGATGGACGTCATCGTCAAGGGGAAGTCCTGCATCGTGCTATCCATTCGATGACCTCAGTCCCGGCACTCGACGACCTCATACGCCTCGTCCGCGTAGCGCGCGCGGATCACCTTCTTGTCGAACTTGCCCACGCTGGTCTTCGGAACCTCGTCGAGGAAGGTCCACCGCTCGGGTAGCCACCACCGCACCACTCTGTCGCACAGGAATTGTCGTAGTTCATCGGCAGTGACGCCGGCGCCTTCGTTGCGCACGACAGCGGCCAGCGGCCGCTCCTGCCAGCGATCGTCGGGCACGGCGACCACCGCGGCCTCGAAAACATCCGGGTGGGCCATGATGTGGTTCTCGAGCTCCACCGACGAGATCCACTCGCCGCCGGACTTGATCACATCCTTGGCGCGGTCAGTGAGCGTGATGTGACCGTGCCGATCGATACGGCCGACGTCACCGGTGCGCAACCATCCGTCGTGGAACTTCGATTCGTCGACGTTCCGGTAGTAGGACCCGGTCACCCACGGTCCGCGGACTTCTATCTCCCCCACGGCTTTTCCGTCGCTCGGCAGCGCATCGCCGTCGTCGTCGACGATACGTGCCTCCACACCGCACATCAGCCGGCCCGCCGTGTCCCGCAGCAGCCAGTGCTCGTCGTCGGACAGTCCGACGGGCGGTATCGCGAGAGCCGCGAGCGGGGACGTCTCGGTCATGCCCCAGCCCTGGTAGATCGGTACGGCGTGCTGGTCGTGAAAAGCTTTCATCATGGCCAGCGGCACGGCCGATCCTCCGGCGGTGACGAACCGCAGTGACGAGATGTCGCGGCCGGGGTGGGCGTCCAGATAGCGAAGCACATCGTTCCAAATCGTCGGTACCGCCGCAGCAATCGTGGGCCGATGCTTTTCGATCAGGTCGACCAGCGGCTCGGCCTGTAGGTGCCGGTCGGGCATCAGCAGCTCTGCACCGGCCATCACCGCCGCGTACGGGTTGCCCCACGCGTTCGCGTGGAACATGGGCACTATCGGCAGGACCCGGTCGCCGTCGGTCATGCCGAGGGCGTTGCACACCGCCATCGAGTGCAGGTATGTCGACCGGTGGCTATATACCACGCCTTTCGGGTTACCGGTGGTTCCACTCGTGTAACACATTGCGGCGGCCGATTTCTCGGCGAGTTCGGGCCAGTCGTACACGGTTGACTCATCGGCGAGCAGATCGTCGTAGCGCACGACGGTCTTCCCCGAGGAACTCAGCGCGTCCAGGTCCCCGTGACCCACCGCGACGACGGTGTGCACGGTGCTCATCGTCGGCAAGACAGCCGCGAGGAGCGGTGCCAGCGACAGATCGGCCAGCACGACGCGGTCCTCGGCCTGCTCGGCGATGAACGCCAGCTGGTCGGCGGGCAGGCGGATGTTCAGGGTGTGCAGCACGGCGCCCATGGCCGGCACCGCCAAGTAGGCCTCCAAGTGCTCCTGGTTGTTCCACATGAAGGTAGCCACCCGCTCGTCACCGGTGATCGACAATTTGCGCAGCCCGTGCGCGAGCTGCGCGACGCGCTCGCCGATGGTGCCGTAGGTGGCTTCGCGGCAACCATCGCCGGTGGCGGTGATGACCTTCCGGTTCGCGTGCCACCCGGTGCCGTGCCGGAGGATCCCAGTGATCGTCAGCGGGAAATCCTGCATGGTGCTGTCCACTGCCACCCCCATCGCTGTCGTCTCGATTCTCGGTGTCCATCTTGGCCCGGGGAAGGGCGCGGACAACTTGTTTTGCTCCTTGCGTGCGCGACGGCTTGTTTTGCTCCTTGCGTGCGCGGCGGCTTGTTTTGCTCCTTGCGTGCGCGGGCTGATAATCCGGTGATGAGGACGAAGGCCGCGGTGCTGTGGGGCGTCAACGAGAAATGGGAGGTCGAGGAGGTCGAGCTCGACGGACCGAAGCAGGCCGAGGTGCTGGTCAAGCTCACCGCCTGCGGGCTGTGCCACTCCGACCACCATGTGGTGACCGGCGACCTGCCCGCACCGCTGCCGATCGTGGGCGGGCACGAGGGCGCCGGCGAGATCGTCGAGGTGGGCCCCGGGGTCAGCGAGGTGGCCCCGGGAGACCACGTGGTGATGAGTTTCCTGCCGGCGTGCGGGCGCTGCAAGCCCTGCGCTCGCGGTATGAGCAACCTGTGTGATCTCGGGGCGTACCTGTTCGCAGGCACCCAGCTGGACGGAACGTGCCGAGTGCACGCCCGGGGTCGAGACGTGAGCCAGCTGCTGCTGCTCGGCTCGTTCGCCGAGTACGCCGTCGTGCCGACGGCGTCGGTGGTCAAGGTTGACGACAGCGTGCCGCTGGACAAGGCCGCGCTGCTGGGATGCGGGGTGACCACCGGGTACGGCAGCGTGGTGCGCACCGGTGAGGCCCGGGCAGGTGACACCGTGGTGGTGATGGGGATCGGCGGCGTCGGGATCAACGCCGTGCAGGGGGCACGGATCGCCGGCGCGCGCAACATCGTCGCGATCGACCCGGTGGAGTTCAAGCGCGACCGCTCGCATGAATTCGGCGCCACACACGTGGCGGCGTCCGTTTCCGAGGCCGCGCCGCTCATCACCGACCTGACCCGCGGCGAGATGGCCAACGTGTGCGTGATCACCACCGACGTCGGGCGCGGTCACTACGTCGCGCAGGCGCTGCGCCTGGTCGGCAAGCGAGGACGTGTGGTGCAGACCGCGGTCGCGCCCGCGACCGATACCTCCGTCGACATGTCGCTGTTCGACCTTTTCTCGTTCGAGAAGCAGGTGCGCGGGTGCCTGTTCGGTTCGTCCAATCCGCGCAACGACATCCTCGAGTTGCTCTCGCTGTATGACCGCGGCGTGCTCAAGCTCGACGAACTGATCACCCGCGAGTACACGCTCGACGAGGTCAACGAAGGCTACGACGACATGCTCAGCGGCAAAAACCTGCGCGGAGTGATCCGCTACTGATACCGGCGGTCAGACGCCGGCCGGTTCGAGCTCCCGCACCAGCGCGATCGGCTCGGCGTCGATCACGTCGCCGAACGCGGACTGCGACGGGACCGCGAAGGCGGTAACCGCACCCGAGTAGTCCGCGACATAGAGGCGAGCGCCGTCGGGGCTGATGGCCACACACGACGGCGGGGCGCCGGTGGTCACGGCGTCGATGATCTCGTTGGTGACGGTGCACAGCACCGCGACCCGGTCAACGTCGACAATGTAGCAGCGATCGCCGTCGACGCCGAGCGCGAATTGGGTCGGATGGCCGCCGATCCAGGTGGTCTCCAGCACACGCGTGCTGGCAGTGTCGATCGTTTCCACGAACCCGCCGTGGTGCGGATCGCGCCCCAGGACGTATACGACGCTGCCGTCCGCGCTGAGCACGAAGTCCTGTACCGGCGCGGCGGTGGGCACCACGCCCACGATGCGCGCCGTGGCGGCGTCGATGACCGTCAGCTTCCCGCGTCCGGGGTCTGAGGTGGCGACGAAGACGAAGCGGCCATTGGCCGCGACGCGCACCGCGCCGACGATGCTGTCGGGGCCTGCGACGGCGACTGTGCCGACCCGACCGGATTCGACGTCGACGATCGCGAGGTCAGCGGTGTCGGAACCGGTGCCGCTGACGAACAGCCGCCGGCCGTCCAGGCCGGCCGCCACGCTGACGACGTGCAGGTCAAGCGGAAGACCCGCGAGATACGCGGGGGCTCGGGTTTCGATGGCCGACACCATGTCGTAGGTGGCCGCCGCGGCAGCGACGAAGGCGCGGCCGCCGACGGTGGTGACCGCGTACGCGGCGCCGCCGGCGGGCACATCAGCCTCGACGTGCAGGGTGCGGGCCGCCAGCACGGTGACGCTGTCGTCGTTCGCAACGACGATCTTCGCGCTGTCAACGGCCAGATCGGCAATGGGGCCGCGGCCGACGTCGATCGAGCCGAGCCTTCGGGCCTCGGCAACCCGGTGGACGTGAGCCGGCTGGGCAGCAGCCAGCATCAGAGCATTCGCCATGGTCATCAGAACCTCCGCCGGCATCTGTCGTGCCGGCACTAGATTTGGGCATTACTGGCGTTTCGGTGCACTGCCGAAGCGCAATCCCGGTCGAGTTTAGCGACGAAAATCCGCCCGCAAGCCATGCCGAACCGACCCCGCCAAAAGGCGGCGCCACACTTCTCAGAGCAAACTTATGAAAATTGGGCTTCGTATTTTTCGGGCACTGAGCAGCTAACGCCGACATTGCTTTTTCGTGCAGATTCGAGGCGCTGGCAACGAAGCGGTCATTGCCTGGGCAATACTCCTTTAGTAACGAATTCTTAGTGTCTGCTCGCCAAATGAGGGGCATATCACAGTGCGACACGACCGCCCTCGCCTTCACACTTGCCGCGAGGCGAACGGCGCGCCCCGGGCTCGTTTCAGATTAGGTTTATCACCGTGGAAAAGGTGATCGTGCTGCTCCGCGACGCCGAGCGCGACGAG
>JAFAWC010000547.1 GCA_019242135.1 Mycobacteriaceae bacterium
TCGGCGAACCCGGCGCCGCCGGGATAACCGTCGTAGACGAACACGGTCGGCAAACCGGTGTCCGGCCCGATTGCGGTCGACAAACCGCCGATGTCGCCGCGATCGCAACTAACGACCAGCGGCAACAGGCCGATCGCCGCATGTTCGGCGGCATGCAGCGCCCCGGGCACCGCCGCCCAGTCGATGCCGTTGCGCTGCAGAGCTTCTGGCGTCGCGGTGTACATCGCAGCCACGGTTTCCAGTGCGCGGGCGGGCATGTCGAGCTCCACGAAGTCGATGACCTCCCCTGCCGCCGCACGCCGCAGGTATCCGATCACCTGGCTGGTGACCGCCACCGGCACCAGGCCGAGCGTGACGTCCCCGAATGTCGAACGCTCGCCGGGACCGGTGACGGCGATGTCGGTGATTTCCCGCGCATACGTGGCGTAACCGGGATCCTCGGCGTGCACGAACGCCACGCCGTCGTCGAAGTCGAGCGTATCGACGAGATAGGTCTCACCCTGGTGCAGGTAAACGGCGCCGGGATGCACCGACAGCGCGGCCCTGCCCGCTTCGACGCCACCGAGCATCCGACCCGTATCCGCTTCCAGGATTGCGATCTGGTCGCCACTGGAGCCCCGGATGTTCACGGCCGGATGCGGATCCACACCTGGCGCGGCGAAGTAGCCGCTGCCCCGGCGGCGCAGCAGCCCGTCATCGACCAACGCCGCTGCGACATCGACTGCGTCCCACACCCGCACCTCGGCATCGGTCAATGGCAGTTCTGTTGCCGCGCAGAGCAGTTGAGGGCCGAGCACATACGGGTTCGAAGGGTCGATCACCACCATCTCGATGGGCTTGTCCAGCAATGCCTCCGGATGGTGTACCAAGTAGGTGTCCAGCGGATCGTCGCGGGCGATCAGCACCACCAACGCGCTTTGTCCGCGGCGTCCGGACCGGCCGGCCTGCTGCCAGAACGACGTGACGCTGCCGGGAAAACCGGCAAGCAGGACCGCGTCGAGTCCGGCGATGTCCACCCCGAGTTCGAGCGCATTGGTTGTCGCCAGGCCCACCAGTTCCCCGTCGGCCAGCGCCCGCTCGAGTGCCCGGCGGTCCTCGGCGAGATATCCCGCGCGATACGACGCCACCCGGTCGGCGAGCTGCGGCGCCGTGTCCGCGAGCCGCGCCCGCACCCCGAGCGCGGTGAGTTCAGCGCCGCGTCGCGACCGCACGAACGTCAGGGTGCGTGCGCCCTCGACGACCAGATCGGCCATCACGCGCGCGGCTTCGGCACCCGCCGACCGGCGCACGGGCGCGCCATGTTCCCCGGTCACGTCGGCACGCAACGCGGGCTCCCACAGCGCGACGGTTCGCGACCCGTGGGGTGACTGGTCGTCGGTGACCTCTTCGACCGTCTGCCCGATCAGCCGCGAGGCCGTCAGCCCCGGGTAAGCTGTTGTCGCACTGGCGAAAACGACTGTTGGTGTTGACGAGTAACGTCCGCACAGCCGCAGCAGCCGACGCAGCACCATTGCCACGTTGGACCCGAAAATACCCCGGTAGTAGTGACATTCGTCGACCACGATGAATTGCAGGTGGCGCAGGAACACCGCCCAGCGGGCATGGTTGCGCAGCAGCGACAAATGGATCATGTCCGGGTTGGAGAACACCCACCGCGACTGCTCACGCGCGAACCGGCGGACCTCGGCGGGGCTGTCGCCGTCATAGGAAGCCGGCGCGACATCGCGAAGCCGGTCGACCGCATCGGTGAGCGCCGCCGCCGCTCGCAGCTGGTCGTGACCGAGGGCCTTGGTCGGTGACAGATACAGCGCCCGGGCGCGACGATCGGCGCCCAGCGCGCACAGTATCGGCAGTTGATACGCCAGCGACTTGCCGGACGCCGTGCCGGTGCTGATGACGACATGCCTGCCCTGGCGTGCCAGCGCCGCCGCCTTCACCTGATGTGACCACGGCGTCGTCACGCCGCGCTCGGCGAACGCTGTGATCACCTCCCGGTCGGCCCAAATCGGCCATGCCGCCGTCGTGCCCCGGCTTGCGGGTAACTCGGCAACGTGCCTGAGCGGCTGCTCGTCCGGTTCCGTACCGGCGAGCGCGCTGGCAAGTAACTCCCGGCCGAAACCGGCCATCGCACCCTCCTCCCCGCTCGCCGGCGCCAGCTGATTGACGGTGCCGTTAAGAGAATTGTTCACGAGTTCACGCCACCAAGACTGTCGCTATCGCGTCGAACATGATTGACTAACGGCGGTCGCAGCTTCTGTGTTCGTGTCAATGCACTCGCAGGATCGACGTTGCGGTCGCGGTTCCTGCGAGGCTTGGCAAGCACGAAGGATTTGCGGTCGGAACAGGCCCGGTGTACCGAAAGACGGTGTACCGCACCCTGTAAGAGAGAAGGAAGTAAGCGAGAATGCCACAGGGAACTGTGAAGTGGTTCAACGCGGAGAAGGGCTTCGGCTTTATTGCGCCGGAGGACGGCTCCGCTGATGTCTTTGTCCACTACACGGAAATTCAGGGCAGCGGTTTTCGCACGCTCGAAGAAAACCAGAGAGTCGAATTCGAGGTCGGGCAGAGCCCCAAGGGGCCGCAGGCCACAGGCGTGCGCTCCATCTGAGTAAACGAGCCTGAGGGAACCCCCGCAGTCGCGTATCGCGTCAGCGGGGGTTTTCGTATCCCGGCGCGCCCGGGGCCTGTGCGGCCGGCCGACACGCCGATCCAGACCGGTACGCGGCGCGTGCGGGCTTACTGTCGTTGCGTGAGCCAGCTGTCCTTCTTCTCGGCCGAGTCGGTGCCCCCCGCGGTGACCGACCTGACCGGGGTGCTCGCCGCGAGCGGACAAGTGGTGCGGATCGACGGCGAAGCGCGACTGTCGGTGGTCGTGGACCGGCCGTGGCGGGCGGAGGCGCTGGCCGAAATGATGAACGACGCCGGGCTTGCCCCGGAGATCACCCGCACGGACGAGGACACCCCGCTGGTGCGCACCGCTGCGGATTCCCGGCTGCTCGTCATCGCGACTGACTGGACGCGTGGTGCCGTCAAAACGGTGCCACCGCAGTGGCTGCCCGGACCCCGCGAGCTGCGGGCGTGGACACTGGCTGCCGGCACACCTGAGGCGGACCGCTACCTGCTCGGGCTTGACCCGCACGCGCCGGACACGCATTCGCCGCTCGCGTCGGCGTTGATGCGGGTCGGCATCGCGCCAACGCTGATCGGCACCCGAGGGACACGTCCAGCGCTGCGCATCGCGGGCCGTCGCCGGCTATCGCGCCTGGTAGAGAACGTGGGGGAACCGCCGGACGACCCGGAGGCGTTGTCCGAATGGCCACACGTTTAGGGGGGTCCGGCGGGGGAGCCGGTTTGCGTCGGCAGGCGCGGGGTGCAATCTTGGCATGTGCTGAGAGCGCCGGCAGGAAGAAGTGGAGCGTAAGCGCAGTTGGCTAATGACGGCCGCACCAGCGGCAACGGTAATAGGAATGTCCGACGGCTCGTTATCGTCGAGTCGCCGACTAAGGCGCGCAAGTTGGCCGGCTACCTGGGGTCCAATTACATCGTCGAATCCTCCCGCGGCCATATCCGCGACCTTCCCAGAGCAGCCGCTGACGTACCGGCGAAGTTCAAGTCGGAACCCTGGGCCCGGTTGGGCGTCAATGTCGACCGCGACTTCCAGCCGCTCTACATCATCAGCCCGGACAAGAAGAGCACGGTCAGCGAGCTCAAAGGCCTGCTCAAGGACGTCGACGAGCTGTACCTGGCGACAGACGGCGACCGCGAGGGCGAGGCCATCGCCTGGCATCTGCTGGAGACCCTCAAGCCGCGCATCCCGGTTAAGCGGATGGTGTTCCACGAGATCACCGAGCCAGCCATTAGGGCCGCCGCCGAGGACCCACGCGACCTGGACAACGACTTGGTCGATGCCCAGGAAACCCGTCGCATCCTTGATCGGCTGTACGGGTACGAGGTCTCCCCGGTCTTGTGGAAGAAGGTCGCGCCGAAGCTGTCCGCGGGGCGGGTGCAGTCGGTGGCGACCCGCATCATCGT
>JAFAWC010000639.1 GCA_019242135.1 Mycobacteriaceae bacterium
GATCAGGCCGCCTTCCCGCTGGGCTGGGTGCACGACGTTGCATGGGCCCCGCTTGAACCCCACGTCGCGCGCGAATCCCAGCATCCGTCGGAGTCGGGGCCATCTCGGACTCCGACGCTCAGCGTCCACGCCTACTCACCGCCGCTCACCGCGATGTCCTACTACGAGATCACCGAGCGGGACACGTTGCGGCGGGTTCGCACCGAACTGACCGAGACACCGGAGGGCAAATGACGACGGCACCGACCAGTCGCATCGACGACATGCTGGCCGCCGCGCGAGCCAGGTTGCGCCGGCTCGACGCGCGCGACGTGCCTGCCGCAGTGCAGCACGGGGCGGTTTTGGTCGACATCCGGCCGCAGGAACAACGCAGCCGTGAAGGCGCGGTGCCCGGCGCGCTGGTGATTGAGCGAAACGTGCTCGAGTGGCGTTGCGATCCGACCAGCGATGCCCGGCTGACCCAGGCCAGAAGTGACGACGTCGAGTGGGTGGTGTTCTGCTCGGAGGGCTACACCTCCAGCCTCGCGGCCGCGGCGTTGCACGACCTCGGACTGCACCGCGCCACCGATGTGGTCGGCGGCTATTGGGCGCTGGCCGGCACCGCAGCGCTGGCCGAACTGACCCGGGCTGCTACTCCGGCGCGTTCACCAGCTCGCGCAGCTGCGCCGTCTTCTGCTCGGTCCAGCCCGGTGGCTGCAAAATGTCCGCCCACGCGTTGACGACATCCCGGACGTAGCGGTGGCCGTGCCCGTCGGGCACGTCGACGGCCACCGCCATGTCGGCCGACACCTGCAGGAACGTCACGACCGGGAACCAGAACATGTCGCGCGGCCGGTCGTAGCCGGGCGCCTCGCGCAGCCAATCCGGTTCGGAGAACAGCAGGTCCGGATTCCACCATGTGATCGGGTCCGACGCGTGCTGCAGGTACACGATCCGCGGATTGCCCCAGGGCGCGGGGGGGCGGCCGAGGTTCTGCGCTGTGGCCGAGAACCGCACGTTCTGCCCGTCTTGGTAGATGGGCAGCCACTCGGGAGATCCCTTGTCGCGGGCTTCGGTGGCGTCGAGCCACATGGTGTTATTAAACGTGGGGCCGGAGAACAATGCGCCGTCGGTGCGCGCGACGATGTTGTTGACCGACAGGAACGGCGCCTCGCCGCCGAACGATCCCAGGCTTTCCCCGAACACCACCAGCTTCGGCCGCTGCCCTTCCGGAAGCGCCCGCACGCGCGCCGACACCGCCTCGAACAGCGCCTGCCCGGCGTGCCGCGCGTTCTCCTTATCCACCAAGAATGACAACCAGCTCGGCAGGAACGAATACTGCATGCTGACGATCGCGGTGTCGCCGTTGAACATGTACTCGATGGCGTCAGCCTCGGCCTCGTTGATCCAGCCGGTGCCCGTGGTGGTCGCGACGGCCACCACCTTGCGGGTCAGGCCGCCCGTTCGCTCCAGCTCACGGGCGGCCAACTCCGCGTTGGCTTTGATGTCGTCGGCGGACTCGATCCCCGCGTAGGCACGGATTGGTTCGACGGCCCCAGCACCGTTGAACTTCGACAGCTGCGCGACGGTCGGGCCGCTGTCGACGAATGTGCGACCCTGGTTGCCGAGCTCGGCCCACTTCACCAGCGAACCGGGTCCGCCCGAGCGCAGAGTGCTGGTCGGCGCCGGCCTGTCCGTGCTCATCTCGTTGTTCACGCCCTCGAATACGTTGTTGAGAGCCCGCATGCCAACGCGCAGCACGACACCGTTGAGAATGGCGACCACCAGCCCCACAACGAGCAACACCGCGACGACAGCCGAGACCCGCGGCGGCGCAACACGATTCAGCTGCCGGACAAGGAACCGTATGAACCGTCCGACGAGTTGGCCGATTTCCACGAACACGAATAGCACCACGATCGCGAGGATTGCGGCGACGGGATAGTCGTGCCAGGTCAATCGCGGCACGCCGATCAAGTCGCGGACATGGTCCTGCCAGACGTGGAACCAGATGATCATGCCGATCGTGCCGACGATTCCGAGGACCACCAGAGTCAGCCACGCGGCTCTCGGCGCGCGCGGGCTGCTGTCCTTCGACAACATGAACCGCACCAGCCAGACCGCCAGCACTCCGATCGCGTAGCCGATCGCGCCTGCCGCGCCGCTCACCAGCCCTTGAAACAGCGGCCCGCGCGGCAGCAGCGACGGTGTCATCGACAACCACAGGAACACCAACCCGACGGCGGTGCCGGTGAACGTGTAGTGGCGTTCCCACCAGTCTTGATGCTCGGCCGCTACCTCGCCGGGCTCTTGCGCCGCAGCCTCTTCTGCTGGCGCTTCCGCCTCGGGCGTCACTTCGGCGGCGTGCTCCTGCGGCGCTTCCTCGGCGGGGGTCGGTGCCTCGGTACCGGTCATGCCTCCATCATCAGCGGTGAGTGAAGTTTGGGGTGCGTTTATCGATAAACGCGGCCATGCCCTCAGTCTGGTCGTCGGTGGCGAACGCGGAATGGAAAAGTCTGCGCTCGTACAGAAGCCCCTCCGACAGCGGCGATTCGAACGCCCGGTTGACGGCCTCTTTGGCCATCCGCGCCGCCGGCAACGACATCTGCGCGATCGTGGTGGCGACGGCCTGCGCCTCGCGCAGAAGTTCATCGGCGGGCACCACCCGCGACACCAACCCGCTGCGTTCGGCCTCGGCGGCGTCCATGTTGCGCCCCGTCAGGATCAGGTCCATCGCCTTGGCCTTGCC
>JAFAWC010000066.1 GCA_019242135.1 Mycobacteriaceae bacterium
CAGATGCGCATCGTGATGTCGACGAACAACGACGACCCGCCCGGTGCGTGTCGTCCGTTTGACAAGGACCGCGATGGTTTCGTGTTCGGTGAGGGCGGCGCGCTGATCGTGGTCGAGACCGAGGAGCACGCGAAGGCCCGCGGCGCCAACATCATCGCGCGGCTCATGGGTGCCAGCATCACGTCGGACGGGTTTCACATGGTGGCGCCCGACCCCAACGGCGAACAGGCCGGGCACGCCATGACGAGGGCGATCGAGCTGGCCGGGCTCACCCCGCGCGACATCGATCACGTCAACGCGCACGCCACCGGAACGTCGGTCGGCGACGTGGCGGAAGCGGTCGCGATCAACAACGCGCTCGGCAGCCACCGCCCGGCGGTGTACGCGCCGAAGTCAGCCCTGGGCCACTCGGTGGGTGCGGTCGGGGCGGTCGAATCGATCCTCACCGTGCTGGCCCTGCGGGACGGGATCATTCCGCCGACGCTCAATTTGAAGAATCAGGATCCCGAGATCGACCTGGACGTGGTGGCCGACGGCGCCCGTACGGGCAACTACAAGTACGCAATCAACAACTCTTTCGGATTCGGCGGGCACAACGTCGCACTCGCCTTCGGGAAGTACTGAGGACAGGAGACACCGATGACGCTCACGGCCCCCGAGGCGGTCGGCGAATCGCTCGACCCGCGGGATCCGCTGCTGCGGCTGTCCACCTTTTTCGACGACCAGAGCCTCGAGCTGTTGCATGAGCGCGATCGTTCCGGCGTGCTTGCCGCGTCGGGCACCGTCAACGGCGTTCGCACGATCGCGTTCTGCACCGACGGCACCGTCATGGGCGGCGCGATGGGAATCGAGGGCTGCCGGCACATTGTCAACGCCTACGACATCGCCATCGAGGAGCAGAGCCCCATCGTGGGCATCTGGCACTCCGGCGGGGCGCGACTGGCCGAGGGCGTAAAGGCCCTGCACGCAGTGGGTTTGGTGTTCGAGGCAATGATCCGGGCATCGGGCTACGTTCCGCAGATCTCGGTGGTCGTCGGCTTTGCAGCCGGCGGTGCGGCCTACGGTCCGGCTCTCACCGACGTCATCGTGATGGCACCGGAGAGCCGGGTATTCGTCACCGGCCCCGACGTGGTGCGCAGCGTGACCGGCGAGGACGTGGACATGGAGTCGCTGGGCGGTCCCGAGACCCACCACAAGAAGTCCGGAGTGTGCCACATCGTCGCCGACGACGAGCTCGATGCCTACGAGCGGGGGCGTCGCCTGGTCGGGTTGTTCTGCCAGCAGGGCCATTTCGACCGCACCAAGGCCGAGGCCGGCGATATCGACCTGCACGCGCTGCTGCCCGAGTCGGCGCGGCGCGCCTACGACGTGCATCCGATCGTCGAGGCGCTGCTCGACAGCGACGCGCCGTTCGACGAGTTCCAGGCCAAATGGGCACCGTCGATCGTCGTCGGGCTGGGCCGGCTGTCCGGCCGGACGGTGGGGGTGCTGGCCAACAACCCGCTGCGGCTGGGCGGCTGCCTGAACTCCGAAAGTGCCGAGAAGGCAGCGCGTTTCGTCAGGCTGTGCGATGCGTTCGGGATCCCGCTGGTCAATATCGTCGACGTCCCAGGCTATCTGCCCGGTGTCGATCAGGAATGGGGCGGTGTGGTTCGCCGCGGCGCTAAGCTGCTGCACGCGTTCGGCGAGTGCTCCGTTCCGCGTGTCACGTTGGTGACCCGCAAGATCTACGGTGGCGCGTACATCGCAATGAATTCCCGGTCGCTGGGCGCGACCAAGGTGTTCGCGTGGCCGGACGCCGAGGTTGCGGTGATGGGCGCCAAGGCCGCGGTCGGCATCCTGCACAAGAAGAAATTGGCGGCTGCGCCCGAGCACGAGCGTGAGGCGCTGCACGAAGAACTGGCCGCCGAACACGAGCGGATCGCCGGTGGCGTGGACTCCGCGATCGAGATCGGTGTCGTTGACGACAAGATCGACCCGGCGCACACGCGCAGCGCGCTGACGCAGGCGCTGGCAGAGGCGCCGCCACGGCGCGGCAGGCACAAGAACATCCCGCTGTAGGCCTGCGTCGGCGTCGGCTTGGGCCTCGGCGTCGGCGTGTCCCAAGGATCTTCCAAGACGGTCGTTTCATGCTGAGGGCATGTTCATAAATCGTGCGCCGCACTGGCTCCTCGGCACTTTCGTAGTCGCCGTCACCGCCTACTTCGCCTCTGTCGGATTCGAAACCGTCGTCGACGCTTTCGAGCCCGATCTGGAAAGCTGGGACGAACTCGGCTAGATCTTGCGGAGCCGCTTGTTGGCGAAGTAGATGACGAGGACGACCGCCCACGACAACAGGCTCAGCATCAACTGGGACCGCAAGTCTTTCTGGATGTACATCTGCAGCAGAATGGCCAGAATCGCGGCTGCGGTGATGATCGACAGCGCCGGGAACAACCACATCTTCATTTGCAGCCGAGCGTCGGGGGTGCGGTAGCGCAGGACAATCTGCGAGATCGCGATCAGCAGGTAAACGAACAGGATGATCGCGCCACTTGAGTTGAGCAGGAACGCGAATACGGTGTTCGGCGCCGCCGCCGCTGCGATGACACACAGGAAGCCCACGACCGAGGAGACCAGAATCGCGACAGCAGGCACCCCCCGACGGGTCACGCGCACGAGTGCCGACGGCGCTTCGCGGCGTGCGGCGAGCACGAACAGCATGCGAGAAGCGGTATACATCGCAGAGTTGAGGCAGCTCAGCACCGCGGTCAACACCACCGCGTTCATCAGATGATCGGCGTACGGGACACCCATCTTCGTGAATGCGGCGACGAACGGCGATGCAGCGACGCCTTTGTCGTTCCACGGCATGATCGTCACCAGCAGGAAGACGGAACAGACGTAGAACACCAGGATTCTTAGGATCACCGAGTTCGCGGCTTTGACCACGGCCCGCTCGGGATCCGCCGATTCCGCGGCTGCGATCGTGGTGATCTCCGGACCCACCATCGAGAAGATCACCGTCACGATGCCGACGGTGATGGCGCCGAACCCCATCGGCATGAATCCGCCGTGGGTCCACAGGTTGGAGACGTCGGCCGACTTGTGTGGCCACAGGCCCAGCACGAAAAGCGAACCGAGCGTGATGAAGACGATGATTGCGGCGACCTTGATACCGGCGAACCAGAACTCGAATTCACCATAGGAAGACACCGACAACAGATTCGCCGCAGTCATCAAGACCATGAAGATCAGCGCACACAACCACAGCGGGATGCCGATCCAGTACTGGACGATCTTGGCTCCCGCGATCGCCTCGAATCCGACGACGATCACCCAGAAATACCAGTACAGCCACCCGACCGAGAAGCCGGCCCAGTTGCCCAGTGCATCACGGGAATAGTCGGCGAACGAACCCGTCGAGGGGTTGGCCACCGCCATCTCCGCGAGCATGCGCATCACCAGGATGATCAACACACCGCTCATCGCGTAGGTGAGGAAGGCGCCCGGCCCGGTATCGCCGATGACCACACCCGAGCCGACGAACAAGCCGGCACCGATCACCCCGCCGATGGCGATCATCCTGAGCTGGCGCTGGCTGAGCGCCTTCTTCAGGGTCGGTCTCGAGGCCGGCGTCGAGGTCATCGGGTCGCCCGGGCGAGCATCTCCGCGGCGACATCGACCACCCGGTCGCGG
>JAFAWC010000132.1 GCA_019242135.1 Mycobacteriaceae bacterium
GCTTGCCCAGCGCGAGCCTGACCTGTTCACGTACGTTCGCGTCGTCGCTGTAGACCAAGATGCGGGGCACGCACGGATGTTATCCCCCGGTCCGGCGGAACACCGCGTCGGCAAAGAGCGTGGTGGTCTTCGGGATCATTCCCACCAGGTTGCCGCTGACGCCGAGGCGTTCCCGGTCAACCGTCGTGGTCGTCGTCAGTCGCACCTCGCCGCCGGCGAGGACCTCGGCCTTGGCGCGCAGCGGCATCGCCAGGGTGTTGCCGCGGATGGACAGGTTGGCCTGCACGTTCACTTCGTTGTCGCCGGCGGAGTCGGCACCGGTCACCGTGACGGTGATGTCGGGGTAATGCTCGGCGTCGAAGAAGTCCGCGGACCGCAGGTGGTTGTCGCGCCGCTTGATGCCGGTGGTCACCGACTCGGCCTTGACATCGACTCGGCCGGTTACCTTACCGCCGGCGTCGAGGTTGCCCTCTCCGGTGAACTCGGTGAAGTGACCCTTGACGTTCGCCAGGCCCCACATCGTCTTGCTCGTGAACGAGAACGACGACCTGTTCGCATCGAGTGACCACGTCCCGACCGCAGCTGTGCTGTTCAAAAGATCAGTGACAGTTGACATTTCGCCTCCACTATCTGGTTTGGTCAAGGAGTGGCACCAAGTCGGCGGGATCAAAGTACTCGTCGACGCGGGTGATCAAGCCGTCGTTGCCGACCCGGATGATGATCCCGACGCGGATCGAGTACGGCGAGCCGTCGCGACTCTGGCCGTGCAGGCGGTGCTGCTGCACGAAGCCCCCGTCGAAGAACCGCCGATCGGCCACCTCGTAATGGCGGTCTCGCGTGACGGACACAAACCAGTCGATCACGCGGAGGGCGCGGGCCTTATCGGACGCACGTTCGTCCCCGGCATGCCAGACGCGCACATCGTCGGACCACAGTGCCGCGACGGCGCCGACATCGCCGGCTTCGATGGCAGCGAACAGCCGGTCGGCGACCGACGCCGACGCATAGCCGGGGTGAGCCACCTCGAGCCGGTGATAGACGAGCGAGCGCAACGCGCTGATCACGTCGTCGTCTCGGTCGTCGAAATCGCCGCCGCGGATCGCTGAGATGAGGTCCTGCTCGGGAGTCGATGGTCGCTCGGACGAGCCTCGCTCGGGAGTCGATGGTCGCTCGGTCTCGAGTTCGCGTTCGACGATGCGCAGCACGTTCGCCGCGACCCGGGCGTGGAAGTTCACCTGCCCGCCGGTGGCGCCGCGCACGTCGACGTCGAGGAATTCCGCGACCGCATCGACCAGTTCGGCGGCGGTCGGCCGGCCGTAAGCCGACGTCATGGCGTGGCCTCGAGCAGCTCGAGCAAGTCCCATTCCGTCTCACATACCCGCCGTCCGATCGCGGCCAGCTCGACAGATCGGCTCCGACCGGACAGATGCCGCTCGGCCTGGTATCGGCAGATGATCCCCCAGGACAAGGTGGCCCTGATCAGCCACCACCGCATTCCCACCCGGTCGACGGTAGTCCCACCGGCCTCTTCGTATGCGGAAAGAAAGTCTTCGAGGCTGCCCAGCCCGCCGGCGGCCCGCGCGTGCGGTGCGCCGAATCGCCACGCCCGGATGCAGAACCAGGCCAGGTCCTCGTAGATCTCACCGCGGTGGACCAGCTCCCAGTCGAGCACTGCCGCAAGCGCGCCGTCGCGGACGATGAGGTTTCCCATCCGGAAGTCGCCGTGCACCAGCACCGGGGGCGTCGACGGCGGACGGTTCGCCGCCAGCCAGCGCAGCGCCCACTCGAACGTGGCGGTGGTGTCACCCATCGCGTCGAGCTGGTCGCGCCAAAGGGACATCTGGTCGTTGCCGTGGACGTCGACGTCGACCGGATCGACGCGGTGGATCGCGGCGAGAGCGTGCGCGCACTGTCTCAGAAGTCGGGTACGGGCGGGCTCGTCGCCCTCGAGCGCGCGAAGAATCTTGCGAGCGATCGTCTCTCCCTCGATCGCGTCGCACACCAGAAACGGCAGGCCCAGCGCGGTCGTCGAGTTGTCAGCGATCAGCACGTGCGGCACCGGCGCGCCCTGGGCGGCCGCGAGCCGTTGCGTCAGCGCCTCAGTCTCCATCGCCGCGTGCACGTCGTCGGGCGGCCCGGTGCGCAGGATCAGCTTGCGCGCGGCGCCGTCGGTTCTCACCTCGAACGCCCACGTGGACCGGCTCGCCCCGCCCGTCAGTGCCTGCAGACTGGAGACGGTGACCGCGCTGCCGAGCACCGGTGACAGGACGGCCGGCAGGGCGTCGCGCAGGTGACGTTCGAGCCGGGACACTTGGCTATTTGCCGAACTTGAACAGCCGCTGGGCAACCCGGCGGATCTGGATCTCCTCGGACCCCTCGGTGATCCGGTAGCGGCGGTGATGGCGGTAGATGTGCTCGAACGGCTGATGGCGGGTGTAGCCGAGGCCGCCGAACACCTGCATGGCGCGGTCGGCGGCCTCGCACACCAGCCGGTTGGCGCGATAGTTCGCCATCGAAACCTTGTCGGACACCTCGAGATGATGGTTGCGGTCCAGGTGCCAGGCGGCGTAGCGGACCAGCAGGCGAACCATTTGCGCCTCGGTCTGCAATTCGACGAGGGGCCACTGCACGGCCTGGTTGACCGACAGCGGTGTACCGAACACCACGCGCTCGCGGGCATAGGCCACGGCACGGTCGATGCAGTACTGGGCCGCGCCGAGACTGCTGGCGGCCTGGCGTATCCGGTTCTCGTGCAGGAATGTCTGCGCCACCTCCAAGCCGCGATCCACCTCGCCAAGCACCGCGTCGTCGGGCACCACGACGTCGTGCAGCTCCACTTCGCCGTGGTCGGAGGGCATGTTGAAGGTCCACCAGTAGTACGGCACCTCGAACCCCGAGGTGTCGGTGGGCACCAAGAATGCGGTGATCCCGGTCGCCTGGCCCGGTGTTCCCGAGGTGCGGGCGAATACGAGGTCATGCGTCGCGCGATGCACGCCGGTGTTGAACCGCTTGGCGCCATTGATGATCCAGCTGTCATCCGATCGCTGCGCACGGGTCTCCAGCCAGGTCGCATCCGAGCCGTGGCCGGGCTCGGTCAGCCCGAACGCGAAACTCCGCTCGCCGGTGATCAGTGCTTCGGACCACTGGGTGCGCTGTGTCTGGGTGCCGAAGCGCTCCATCATGATCACTTGCGGGAAATTGCCGACGAACGACGACTCGTCCTGCAGGTCGTTGTGCAGCCCCAAACCCTTGGCCGCCAGATGCTCACGGATGACTGCCATGTCGACGTTGGTGCCGTCGCGGCCGCCCAACGAGGCGGGCAGGCCATAGCGCAGCCAGCCGGCCGCGTCGGCGCGCTTGCGCATCTCGTCGAGCAGTTGCTCCCAGGCGCGCGCCGGGATGCCGCCGTTGTCCCAGTCCGTGCGCGCGTATTCGCGACGCTGGTCGAAGTACTGCAGGTTCTCGCGCTCCAGCGGCTTGATCTCCTGCTCGATAAATGTGTCGATGTCGCCGAGAAGTGCCGGAAGATGTTCGGGCAGAGTAAAATCCACGTCCAGTCCTTCAGGTTGAGGTGCACACGCTAAAACCCGTATAGGGTCTTCTTCCAGATCGTCGACAGTGTCGCGACGGCGTCCGCGTCACTGATCTGGCCGAGGCCGGAGGACGCCACGAACACGGTCGTGAAGTTCTCGAAGAGCAGCGCGATCGCCGCGGCGATGTACTGCGGGTGAAGGTCGCGCCCGTAGCCGTGCTCCTGGGCTCGGCGCACCGAGGCGGCGACGATGTCGATGCCGAAGCGCCGGAACTCGTTCTGCACGTGGGCGAATCGTTGTTGGGTCGCGGCCAGCTGGGCGACCGCGATCATGATGCCGATGTTCTGTTTGAACATGTTCCAATAGCCGGTGACGACAGCGGTGAAGAACTCGGTGTCGTCGGGGGAGTCCGGCAGCGAGACGGCCAACCCCGATGGTTCGACGATGTCGTGCAGGAAAGACTCGGCCAGTGCGGCAAGCAGGTCTTCCTTGTCGTCGAAGTAGCGGTAAAACGCTGCCGGCGACCTGCCAGCCGCCGAGGTGATGTCGGCGAGCGTGGTGCCGTGAAACCCTCGCTCGGCGAAAAGCTTTCGAGCGGCCTGCTCGATGGCCTGACGTGTTTGCCTGCCCTTGGAGCTCAGGGTCTGAATCGGCATCGTCACCGCCCGAGCAGCCGGTCACCGGCGCGCATCAACGCGCCGGGCAGCTGGTGGCCGACGACCCGCTGCGCGATGCGCGCGGCGGCGATCGCCGCGCCGAGATCGACGTCTACGCCGATACCGCTGTCGCGCAACATGTACACCAAGTCCTCGGTGGCGATGTTGCCGGTGGCCCCCGGTGCGAACGGGCAGCCGCCGAGCCCGCCGACCGATGCGTCCAGCCGGGTAATGCCGGCTTGGACCGCGGCGTACGCACTCGCCAGGCCCGCGCCTCGGGTGTTGTGGAAGTGCGCACCGAGCGGAATAGGTCCTGCCACCTCGATTGTGTCGGTGACAAGGTCGGATGTGCGGCGCGGTGTCGTCGTGCCGATGGTGTCTGCCAGGGCGAGCCGGTCGGTCCCGTGCTCGCGTGCCTGCTCGACGATGCCGAGCGTGGCTTCCGGGGCGGTGGGCCCGTCGAACGGGCAGTCCCAGGCGCACGCGATGATGACCTCGACAGATGCGCCGCTGTCGTGGGCGATCGCAACGATCTCGCCGATAAGCGCGGTCGCTTCGGCGCTGGACCGGCCGACGTTGGCCTGGCTGAGCCCATCGGACGCCGACACCACGTACTCAAGGGATCGAAGGCCCGCGGCGACCGCACGTTTGGCGCCATTCGGGCTAGCCACCAGCGCCGAGAAGTCGATCCCGTCGAACCGGGGCAGATGCTCAGACAGTTGCGCGGCGTCGGCCAGCGCGGGCACCTTAGACGGTGAGACGAACGCGGTGGCCTCCACTTCGCGCACTCCGGTCGCCGCGACGGCTTCCAGAAGTTCGAGCTTGGCCTGCAAGGGGATTGGCTGCTCGATCTGCAGCCCGTCGCGAAGAGAGACCTCGCGGATCGTGACGTGCTGGGGCAGGTCCGTCATATCACTCCCGTCGTCCGCAGCGCCTCGAGCTCAGCGTCGGACTTGCCGAGAAGGCCGGTGTAGATCTCGTCGTTGTGCTGGCCCGGGCGGGCCGGACCGGCGCTGCGGATCGTGCCGGGTGTCTGCGAAAGCACCGGCACCACGCCCGGGCCCAGCACAGTTCGTTTCACCCTCTCATCCCAGTGTTCGGCGATCATTCCCCGCGCGCGCAGCTGGGGATCCTCGACGACCTCGGCGACGGTGTTGATCGGCCCGCTAATCACGCCGGCGTCGGACAGCGTGGAGATGATCTCACCGGGGCTTCGTTCGGACGCCCAGTCGCCGATGATCTTGTCCAGTTCGTCCTGATTGCGCCCGCGGGCAACGTGATTGGCAAACCGGTCGTCGGTGGCGAGTTCGGGCCGGCCCATCGCCGTGCACAGCCGGCGAAAGACGGTGTCCTGATTGGCGGCGATCACCACCCAGCTGCCGTCGGCGGTGCGGTAGATGTTGGAGGGGGCGATGCCCTCCAGCCGGGTTCCCGAGGGCCCGCGCACCACGCCCGCGACGTCGTAGTCGGGAATGGTCGA
>JAFAWC010000609.1 GCA_019242135.1 Mycobacteriaceae bacterium
CGGCGATCCCAACGACGAACAAACCGACATCGGTCCGCTGGTGGCGCAGCGCCAGCAGCAGCGTGTGCAGGGGTACATCCACGCCGGGATCGACGAGGGGGCCCGCGTCGTCGTCGGCGGCGCCGACAAACCCTACGACCGGGGGTGGTACGTGCGGCCCACCTTGTTCGCGGACACGACCAACGACATGCGGATCGCGCGCGAAGAGATCTTCGGCCCGGTGTTGACTGTCCTGAAGTACTCCGACGAGCACGACGCGGTGCGGATCGCCAACGACAGCGACTACGGCCTGGCCGGGTCGGTGTGGACCAACGACATCGCCCACGGTCTGGAAATCGCCTCGCAGGTAAGGGCCGGCACCTACGGCATCAACATGTACACCCTCGACACCAGCTGTCCGTTCGGCGGGTTCAAGCAGTCCGGCATCGGGCGCGAGTTCGGCCCCGAGGGACTTTCGGAATACGTGGAGCTACAGTCGACGGTGAGCGCCGGCAAGCTGCCGTGACTGTTTTCCGCCGAAATCTTCTAGAGCGTGTGGGCTACTCGAAATTTTGTGCGGTGGAGTCGGTTTCGGTGAATTCGAGTGTGACCTCAGCGGGACAGCACAGCTCGTCTCGCTGATTGAACACCGAAATCTCGAGGTCGACGAGATACCTTGTTCTCGTGCCGAAGGTGTCGCATCGCTTGTCGAGCACGCGGCCGCGTCCGACCATCGAATCGCCGGCGTAGATCGAGCCGAGCAGCTTCATCTTGCGACGCACCACCCGGCTGTACGGGCCGGCCCACTGCGTCGCGATACGGTCGATGAAGCCGGCGAGATGCATCGTATTGACGAAAATCGTTGGGTGACCCTGGCTTCGGGCGTACACCGGATCGTAGTGCCCCGGGAAGTAGTCCCAGGTCGTACCCGCGTTCATCACCACCCGCTGGTAGTCAATCTCGTCGATCACCTCGACGAGATCGGCCGGCGCGGTGACCTCGTGCCAGGATGTCATGACGCCGCCGGAGTGAAACGGAACAACGTGTTGCGGTTCGTGGCGACCACCGCAAGGTGTTCTGCTCTTCGCGCAAGCGGCTCATCGGCGTCGTCTGCTCTTCGCGCAAGCGGCTCATCGGCGTCGTCTGCTCTTCGCGCAAGCGGCTCATCGCCCTGGCGGTAGAAGCTTTCGCAGGTTTCGACGAAGTGCCCGCGGCCCAGGCGAGTGCTCTTCTCCGGCGACACCGAGACGACTTCCTCGACGACGCTCAGCCAATCCCCCTCGACGATCGGCATGAAGAATTCGGCATCGTTGGCGGCGTTGATGAACGTGGTCCCCGGCAGAGGAACGCGAATCGCGACCGACGCCACCCGGGGCGTTGTCGTGGGCAGCCACGGCGGCGGGATCAACAGACCCATCAGCAGCGCCGGCGGCGCGACCAGCCCGCCCCAGACTTGATCGGCGAACTCGGCGTCCCAATACGCGGGATTGGCGTCGCGCACCATCGCCGCGAAATGCTGGATCCGCGCGGCGCTGACCGCCAATCCGATCGAGCGCGGCCCCGAGCGGACACCGACCATCCGCAAAGCATCTTCGTAACTGCCGAAGGCGAGCTCGTAGCTGATACTCACCGGCGTCCGCTACACCGGTATGGACGCGTCGTGTGGCACCGGATCCCACTGCAGTTCGCGCGAGGTGAAGTACCACCCGCCACGTTCGTAAATCAGTCGATCGGAATACGTTCCGATCGCGCTCAGCTCTGCGCCATCGAACAGCAGCGCGACACAGCGCTGCGTCGCCTCCACCCCGTCGACTCGGATCTCGTGGTCTACGGTGACCAGTCGTTTGCCGTCGCCGCCGTCGAAGGCCGCACGCAGGTCGGTGAACATCTCCGCGTCACGCATGTACGTGGCTCCGGAGTGCCGAAACGTAGCGACCCATCCAGCAAGGTCGCCGGCCGAAAACAATTGATTGTGGTGAGCGTCGAGATTGAGGATGGCCGCGCGGCCAGCCAACCCGTCGAGCACGTACTGTTGTTGATAGGTCATCGTCATTTGTGTTCTCCCGCTTATCGACTCAGCAGATAGCCATGGGCTTCTCGGTCCCACGTCCCGGACGTCAAACCCCGGCTGCGCAGGACGTCTTTGCGGACGCGGCCGATCACGTTCTTCGGAAGTGCGTCGAGCACTTCGAGGTAGCGCGGCACACAGAAGTACGGCATGCGCGCCGCGCAGAAGTCCAGCAACTCGACATGGTCGAGCGTCGCGCCCGGTCGCAGCGTGACGACGACGAGAACGTCGTCTTCGCCCAGCTCGCTCGGAATGCCCACTGCCGCGGCCTCCAGCACGGCGGGATGGCGCATGACCGTGCTCTCGATCTCCACCGACGAGACGTTCTCGCCGCGCCGACGCAGCGAGTCCTTGACCCGATCGACATAGGTGAGTTCGCCGTCGACGTCAAGCCGGCCGAGGTCACCGGTATGAAACCACTCGGGATGTCGTTGAACCCCGGTGGCCGTATCCACATAGCCCAAGCTCATCGCGTGTGGAACCGTGGGCCGGCAGACGATCTCACCGATTTCCCCGGGACGTACCTGGCCACCCTCTGCGCCGACGATGCGCACGTCGAACGCCGGGTTCACCGTGCCCGACGTTCCGGGCACGCCCTCGTCGGACACTGCCTTGTACGCGATCGGGAACGCCTCGGTGAGCCCGTACATCGTCACGACTCGACAGCCGTAACGCCGTTCGACGTCGCGATAGATATCCGCGGCGATCGGTGCCGCCGAGATGAAACGCAGCGGAAGCTCGTCGTCGCGCGGATCCGGCGGCTGGTTCCACAGCATCGACACCATCGCCCCCGCGCCGGCGAAACCCACCGCCCCGCAGGCACGGATGTCGTCCCACACTTCACCGGGATGAAATCCGGCCGCGAGCACACTTGTCCCACCGACCAGCATCGGCGCCAACACGGTGGGCGCGGCGCTCAGATGAAAGAGCGGCATCGCCGTCCACAGCACCTCGCCGGCACCAGATTCCCACGCCGAGGCGACCGTGGCAGCCGCACGAAACAGGTAATGCCACGTGGTGACGACGGCTTTGGACAGCCCGGTGGTGCCCGACGTGAAGAACAGGGCGGCGACGTCGTCCGGCCCGCCAGGTGCGGTCGCCGGTGCGGTGG
>JAFAWC010000666.1 GCA_019242135.1 Mycobacteriaceae bacterium
AGCGCTAAGAACGACGGGCAGTGCGGAGACCCGCCCGGACCGATCTCCGCGAACTTCGTCCTGAAAAGGCTGAGCTGACCGTAGCCTGTCACCCCCGCGGCTGGGAATACCGATGCTGACCGACGAGCTGCGCGACGCCCGCGAAAAGATCGTCCTCGATCACTTCCACGACGAGGTGGCTCAACGCTGGGACGATGTCCTGGCGACGTTTCCGCACCCGCGATATGAGCTCGTCCCCACCGGCGTCGTCCACGACGGCGACGCCGCGGTGCGCCAGTACTACCGGGACACCCGGGTGGCGTTTCCGGACCAGCGCCACGAGATGATCGCCTTGCGGCACAGCGACGATGCGGTGATTTGCGAGTTCTATCTGCTCGGCACGCACAAGGGACCGTTCGGCGCGATTCCGCCCACCGGTAACGCGTTCAAGGTGCGCATGACCGCCTTCTTCGTCTTCGACGGCGCGACGCTGACCTGCGAGCGCATCTACTTCGACACCCTGACGATCCTGCGCCAGCTTCTCGGCGGTCTGGACTTCAAGAAGCCCCGCAGCTATCTGCTCGTTCTAAAAGCCCTGCGCGGTATGCGAAATCTGAACGGCGGCAAGCCCCCCGATCCCCTGCACACCGTCTAATTCTCGAGCTCCGCCGGGTCCCGGTGCTTGGAAAGATTCTCCAGTCGCCAAAGGCATTCCCGGTTGCGCACGTCGGCCACCGGTTCGGCGATCCGGTCCGGAATGATGCTCATCGGCCCCTGTTCGGGCACTTCTGACATCTCGACGCGGCATCCGTTCTCGATGTCGGTGAGGCGAAGGGTGACTCTGGCGGCGCCCACGGGGCCGACCTTGGCGAGCAGCACGAGTTCGCGCTCCGGGTTGCATTCCAGCGACACGGTTTCGTCGTCGATGACCAACGGCCAGGCCCCGATCGAGTGTTTGATGATGGTCCCTGGCGCCGGCCAGTTCGCGTCCACGGCACGCATCCGGCTGTTGCCCACAACCCATTGCGAGTAGGTCCAGCCGTCGGCCAGCACTTCCCACACGCGCCGGCGGGGCGCGTCGATGTCACGGGTCGCGGTCATCGGCAGGTCCTTTCGGTTTTGGTCGGTCTTGACCGAACAGGTACCCGCTATCGAGTCCAGTGACGCGTGTACGCCAGAAGACCGACTCAGCCTCCGCCCACCGGGAAGCACCAGCTCATCGGAACGAAGGGAATCGGCGCGCCGATGCACATGGAGACCGGCCCAGCCGGCGGCGGGGGCGGCGGCGGCGCCGGCGCCACGCATGCGTTTGCGCCGGGATCCCAGACCGATCCAGGGTCACAGGCCCAACCGACGGCCGGATCGAGAACTGTCACGACCGCCATGGGGCTCACCACCAATGCGATGAGGCAGACTGCCCACACCGCGACACGGTGACGAACTCTGTTCATCCCGAAGCCTCCTCAACCGAACCCCGACCCCGGTTGAGGTTAAGCCTACGCCGCAGTAGTCAGTGCCTGCAGGGGATTTGACGATCGCTTAGGCCGCTTAGCCGGTCCCCAACGATCTTTGAAGATCCGGCACCATCGCGTGCAATTGCGCTCCCCAGTACGCCCAGTCGTGCGTGCCGTTGGGCGGGAAGTTGAACACCGCGTTGTGCCCGCCGGCCGCCTCGTACTTCTGCTGGAAGGCGACGTTGCTGGACCGCAGCAGGTTCTCGAGGAAGGTGGCGGGCAGGTTGGCGCCACCGAGCTCATTGGGTGTGCCGTTGCCGGCGTAGACCCACAGGCGGGTGTTGTTGGCCACCAGCTTCTGCACCTGCACGGTCGGGTCGTTGCGGGCCCACGCCGGGTCACTCGACGGACCCCACATCGCGTCGGACTTGAAGCCGCCCGAGTCGTTCATGGCCAGACTTACCAAACTCGGCCACACACCGTCGGAGAGGTTGAGGAAACCTGACAGCGAGCCGGCGTAGACGTAGATGTCGGGGTGGTATGCCGCGAGAATCATCGCCGCCGATCCGGCCATCGAGATGCCCACTGCAGCAGCGCCACCCACGTCGATGTTCCGATTGGCTGCCAGCCACTGCGGCAATTCGGAGGTTAGGAAAGTCTCCCAGTTATAGGTCCAGGTGCCGCCGTTGCCGACCGCGGGCTGGTACCAGTTGGTGTAGAAGCTGGACATGCCGCCCACCGGCATGACGCTGGCCAGCCCGGAATTGTAGAACCACTCGAACGCCGGGGTCTCGATATCCCAGCCGTTCCAGTCGTCACGGGCCCGGAGACCGTCGAGCAGATACACGGCATGCCTGCCGCCCGGTTGGAACTCGACCTTGATATCCCGGCCCATCGACGGCGAGGGCACCTGCAGGTACTCCACGGGTAGACCTGGCCGGGAGAACGCGCCGGCGTTCGGGGCGCCCGCGAACACGGCAGCCAGTCCCGGCAGCAGAGTCGCAACGACCGCGGCGATCATCAGCCGACGCAGCCGTCCGACGGGCCGCTTCTCGGTCTCGTGCATTCCAGCCTCCCATCGTGTAACTGTCCTGCCGGAACTTACTACCCACCCGGCGTGACCTCAATCACCTGGTCTTTCCGGTTTCGTCAACCGTGGGTTGACGAATCAAAATCGTCAACCTAATGTTGACGCATGGCTACCGACGCCCGCATCGGCTATCCCGTCCGGCTCGATGACTTGATCGAGGCGATCAAGAAGGTCCACACCGACGTCCTCGAACAGCTCTCCGACGCCGTTCTCGCTGCCGATCACCTCGGTGAACTGGCTGATCACCTGATCGGCCACTTCGTGGACCAGGCGCGTCGATCCGGCGCGTCGTGGACCGACATCGGCACAAGCATGGGGGTGTCCAAGCAGGCCGCGCAGAAACGGTTCGTGCCCAAGGCCGAGGCCACGCTCGACCCGGACCAGGGTTTCGCTCGGTTCACCCCGCGGGCCCGCAGCGTGGTGGTGACGGCGCAGAACAAGGCTCATGAGGCGGGAAATGCCGAGATCACGCCTGCGCACCTGCTGTCCGCGCTGGCCGTCGACAAACACTCGCTCGCGGTGAAGCTGCTCGACAAGCAGGGCGTCGACGCCGGCGCGGTCGAGACTGCGGCACCGCTACCCGCACGCGCGCAGAGCGTTCCGGCGCTTGTGCCGTTCAACGGTGCGTCCCGCAAGATCCTCGAACTGACGTTCCGTGAGGCGCTCCGGTTGGGACACAACTACATCGGCACTGAGCACTTGCTACTCGCGATGCTGGAAACCGAAGCCGGCGATGGACCCCTGCATCGGCTCGGTGTCGAGAAGGCTCGAACCGAGGCCGATCTGGCCGCCGCGCTGCAGACATTGGCTGGCGCCGAAGGCGGCGCCCCGGCGTAGTGTCCGCGGCATGAAGCTCGACGAGCACGCCCACGCCCTGATCGGATCCGGCGCCGACGCAACACTTGTCACGGTCAACCCGGACGGCAGCCCACAGGTCAGCGTCGTGTGGATCACGATCAGGACCACGCCGGACGGGGACGACGAGATCGTCACGGCCCACCTGGCCGAACACAAGAAGGTTCGCAACGTGCGACGCGACGAGCGCGTGGCTCTCACTGTCCTTTCCACCGACCGCAGCGGCCCGATGACGCCGTACCTGTCGATCACCGGGACCGCGCGCGTCGAAGAGGGCGGCGCCCCGGAGCTGCTACGCGAACTCGCCCGGACGATGATCGGCCC
>JAFAWC010000667.1 GCA_019242135.1 Mycobacteriaceae bacterium
AAAGCGTCGACCAGCCGGCCGTGGAAGCGCACCCGCGCCCGCACGCCCGGTTGGGCGTCGTCGGACTGGTCGGCCGCCACGAGATAGTCGAATTCACGGTCCAGGTGCGGCACCGTCAGCATCGGCAGTACCCGCGCGATCGGCTCCAGTTCGGCGGGCCGGCGGGTGGTGCTCACTCCTCGGGTGTATCGGTCGGGTCCGACTGCGCTACCGGCACGCGGCTGGTCTCCACGTGGCGTCCGAAGAACAGGCCCGCGGTGATGAGCAGTTGAGACAGCGCGTACACCCACCAGATCGGCACGGCCAGCACGTCGGACTGCAAGATGAATTGGTCGATGCCGATCATGGTGTCCGACACCGCGAAAAACACAGCGCCCACCGCTGTCCACGGTGTGGGCAACCGCGCGACTATCGCCGCGCACACCATTGCGCACAGCACCGCGATGTACAGCGTGACGGGCGCGGTCAGCTTGTCTTCGCGCAGATACGGCCAGAACCACGCCAGCAGCGCCGCGCACAGCAGCACGATCGCACCGACGCCCGCCAGCCGCCATCGGGACCGGACGGCCAGCGGGGCCAATGCGCCCAGGTAGCACAGGTGCGCGAGCAGGAACGCGCCCAGCCCGCCGACGAAGGACGGGTGCCACCACGGCAGGGCCAGCAGAAGGTCGCCGAACGCCGAGAACACCAGCGCCAGCATCAGCCACCGTCGCTCGCGAACGATCGGGTGTGCCACCGCCGCCAGCGCCAACAGCACCGCCATCAGCGCCTTGAACGGAGGCTGGCCGACCCATTTGCCGGTCAGTTCTTCGCCGGGCGCGGAGCTCAGCGCGGTGACCGTCAGGAAGACGCCGTAGGCCACGGCCGCCCATCCGGCGGCGACCCACGCTCCGACCAGCAGGCGGGGTGCGTACGGTGTGCCCGTGGGCGATTCAGGACGCGATTCGGAAGGTGACGACTCAGAAGATTCTGACGAGAGGTTCCCGGCCTCCGCCCCATTGGATGCCATCTTGCAGAAGGTACTGGACGCCGTGCCGTTCACGCTGACCACCGACGGCGGCGTCGAAGCAGCCCGGCGCCGGTTTCGCGAACTCCCGCGCCGCGCGGTCGAGCCCGATCTTCGATGTGAAGACCACGCGGTCGACGGGCCCGCGGGACCGATCCGGGTTCGGCTGTACTGGCCTCGCGACAACGGCACCAGGCCTCCCGTCGTGGTGTTCTTCCACGGCGGCGGCTTCGCGGTCGGCGACCTCGACACACACGACCGCGAAGCGCGCCTGCACGCGGTCGGCGCCGGCGCACTTGTGGTCTCCGTCGACTATCGCCTCGCGCCCGAGCACCGCTATCCCGCGGCGGTCCAGGACGCCTGGGCCGCTACCCAGTGGGCGGCAACTCACGCCGGCGAGTTGGGCGCCGATACCACCCGGCTGGCCGTGGCGGGAGACTCCGCCGGAGCCACCCTGGCCGCGGTGGTGTGCCAGTTGGCGCGTCGCAACGGCGGTCCGCCGATCGCGTTTCAGCTGCTGTGGTATCCGGCGACCACCTTTGACAGCTCTCTGCCGTCGTTCACGGAGAACGCGAACGCTCCGATCCTTGACACCCCCTCGATCGAAGCCCTCACCCGCCTCTACATCGGCGACATGGACACCGCGAACCCACCGCCGACGCTGGCGCCCGCCCGCGCGACGGACCTGGCCGGGCTGCCACCGGCCTACATCGCGGTCGCCGGCCACGACCCGTTGCGTGATGACGGCGCCCGCTACGCCGAGTTGCTCCGCGCCGCAGGTGTTTCGGTCGAGCTGCACAACGCCCGGTCTCTGGTGCACGGCTACCTTGGTTACGCCGGGGTCGTGCCGGCCGCCACCGAGGCGATGGAACGCGGCTTGACGGCCCTGCGAAACAAGTTGCATTCCGACTGCATATGATCGGCCACAGAAGGGCAACAGCGTGACTATCCCCAACTACCACACCGCAATCGTCGGTGCCGGGTTCTCTGGCATCGGCGCTGCGGTGAAACTCGACAACGCCGGCCTTCACGACTACCTGCTCCTCGAGGCGGGCGACGGACCCGGCGGGACGTGGTTCTGGAACACGTATCCCGGTATCGCCGTGGATATCCCGTCGTTCTCGTACCAGTTCTCGTTCGAGCAGCGGCCCGACTGGAAACGTACCTACGCCGCCGGCCACGAGCTGCGTGCCTATGCCGAGCATTGCGCGGACAAGTTCGGTGTTCGGCGCAGGATCAGGTTTAACACCCGCGTCGATGATGCGACGTTCGACGACGAGAACAACCTGTGGCGGCTGCGCACCGAGTCCGGCGAGCAGATCACGGCCAGGTTCCTCGTCAACGCCGGCGGCGTGCTCACCACGCCGAAACTGCCCGACATCCCCGGTGTCGACAGCTTCGACGGCACCACGATGCACACCGCGCGCTGGGACCACACCCGCGATCTGACGGGAAAGCGCGTCGCGATCATCGGTACCGGCGCGTCGGCAGTCCAGGTGATTCCCGAGATCGCCCCAAAGGTCGACCGGCTCACCGTGTTCCAGCGCACGCCCATCTGGTGCTTCCCCAAGTTCGACGTTCCGCTGCCGCGTGCGGCCCGCTGGGCGATGCGCGTGCCCGGCGGAATGGCCGTGCAGCGGTTACTGAGTCAGGCCTACGTCGAGTTGACGTTCGCGTTGTCCGCGCAGTACTTCACGGTGTTCAAACTCGCCAACCGTGCCGAGGCGATGGGAAAGGCGTATCTGCGCCGCGAAGTCGAGGACCCGGTGGTGCGCGACAAGCTCACGCCCCGATACGCCGTCGGCTGCAAGCGGCCCGGCT
>JAFAWC010000187.1 GCA_019242135.1 Mycobacteriaceae bacterium
GAAGATGTCGATCTCGCCGCCACAGGTGAGGCCGACGGCGAACGCGTCGTCGGAGCTGATCCCGTAGCGGTGCAGCGTGGGCCGCCCGGTGCGAACCACGTCGTTGGCGAGTTCGTACACCGCCGCCTCCACGCAGCCACCCGAGACCGAGCCAGCGACCGCGCCGTCGGGGCCGACCACCATTGCCGCGCCGGGTGGCCGGGGGGCTGACCGGATGGTGCGCACCACGGTGGCGAGGCCGGCCGTGCCGCCCGCGCGCCAAATCGACAACAACTCGTCGAGCACATCGCGCACGCTGCGAGTCTATGCGTCGGCGAGATCATTATTCTCAAACCACGGCAACGGTATTCCCCAAGCGCGACCGGAGGCGCGAAGAGCAGAAAGTGGCGATGAGCGCACAACCACCAGTGGTCGCCGGAGTGTTGTTGGCGGCCGGCGCCGGGCGACGTTACGGCAAGCCGAAGGTACTCGTTGACGACTGGCTGACGGTTTCGGTGGCGGCCCTACGCAACGGTGGCTGCGACGCCGTCATCGTGGTGCTGGGCGCCGCCGTGGTACCGACTCCGGCTGGTGTCACCGCAGTGACCGCCCCGGACTGGCGCACCGGGCTCAGCGCGTCGGTTCGGACCGGGCTGCGGCACGCCGAGGAGATCAACGCCGACTACGCCGTTCTACACGTTGTCGACGCCCCCGATGTCGGGGCCGCGGTGGTCGCCCGTGTTCTCCAGCGCGCGCTGGCGTCACGAAGCGGGCTGGCGCGGGCTTATTTCGGCGAGCGGCCCGGTCATCCGGTCGTCATGGCCCGGCGTCACTTTCTACCCGTGATCCAGAGCTTGTCGGGCGATCGCGGAGCCGGGCACTATCTGCGCCGGGTGCCGGACGTCGACAACGTCGACTGCGGTGACCTGGCCACCGGCCGCGACCACGACACTGCCGACTAGGGGCCGGGAGGCGGAGGGCCGAAGCCGGGATCGTGGAAGTGGTGGAAACGGTGCGGTGCCTCGCCGTCACCATGCATGAGCAGCGCCACCAGGACCATCGTGTAACCGATGGCCAGCAGCAGAACAAGGGCGCCGGCCAGCCACAGCGAGATGAGCCCCAGCCTGCGCACCCGGTCAGACGCGGCGCGCGCAGCTACGACGTCGCCTCGCGCCCACAGCGGATACACGTTGAACGCGTGCGTGAACGCCGAGAAGGCCAGCGGCCAGAAGAACACCAGCGAGGCGACCGCCCAGCCGGCGTGCGCGGGCGGCGGCGGTTCCGGCAGCGGTGAGTAGGTGCTTGCCGGTTGCGGCGTCGTTTCCTGCGACGTCGTCGGCTCCTGCGACGACTCCGGTGGTGATGTCTCGGTCACGTGACCTCCTGATGGTCGAGTTTTCCCCACGCTAGACACCGCAGATGAGGAGAACCTGAGACAAAAGCCACACCGGGGCCACCGCATCCGCGCCGTCAGAACCTGCCACCATAGGTGCCGTGACGGACCTGACGTACGTCGAAGCGTTGGTGGTCGGCACGTTCCAAGGAGTCAGCGAATTGTTCCCGGTGTCGAGCCTGGGACATTCGGTGCTGGTGCCCGCGCTGGTCGGCGGGCGGTGGGCCGCGGACCTCAACGTCTCCGCGCCCGAGTCGCCCTACCTGGCGTTCATCGTCGGACTGCACGTCGCCACCGCAGCCGCTCTGCTGGTGTTCTTCTGGCGGGATTGGCTGCGCATCGTCGGGGGCTTCGCGACGTCGTTGCGGTACCGGCGGATTCAGACGCCGGCCGAACGGCTGGCGTGGCTGATCATCTTGGCCACCATTCCGGTCGGACTGGCGGGGCTTGCGTTGGAACACATTTTCCGCACGACGTTGGGCAAGCCGGTGCCGGCCGCGGCGTTCCTCATGATCAACGGTGCGGTCCTGTTCGCCGGCGAGCGGCTTCGCCGCCGCGTGCCCGCGCCGGTCGGTGCACCGGCCGCGACTGAGCCCGACGCCGACGACGCCGAGTCGGGTGAACTCGACGAATCGGATCTGCGACTCGCCCGGATGCCGATGGCACGCGGTGTGCTGATCGGTTCCGCGCAGATCCTTGCGCTGCTGCCCGGCATCAGCCGGTCCGGCGTGACGATGGTGGCGGGTTTGATGCGCGGCTTGAAACACGATGACGCGGCACGGTTTTCGTTTCTTCTCGCGACGCCGGTCATTCTGGCCGCCGGTGCGTTCAAGATCCCGGACCTGTTCGGACCGCTGGGCGAAGGGATTCACGGTCAGGTGGTCGCCGGCAGCCTCGCCTCATTCGTCAGCGCCTACTTCGCGGTGCGATTCCTCACCCGCTACTTCCAAACCCGCACGCTGATGCCGTTCGCTGGCTATTGCTTCATCGCGGGTGCGGCAAGTCTCGTCTGGCTCACCATGCGCTGACAATGTCGTTCAGTAGGTTAATGCAAGGTGTACGGGGGTAGTCTGACGAAACATCGGCAGAGAGACGGCCGGTTAAACCTATCTCAGGAGTCTGCGATGGACATCGTCGGCGGCGCGAAGCGCACTATCACCCGGACTGCGGATGCCACGACGGCGGCTGCGGGAGCTGTGTCAGGTGCAGCCATCAACGGAGTGATCGGCGGCGTCCAGGGCACAATCTCAGGAATTCGCAACGGAATCAGCAGCGGTAGTCATTCGACGCCCGCAGCGGCAATCACTCTCGGCGCGCTCGGCGCCGCCGGGTTGGTCGAATGGCCGGTGCTGCTGGCGGTCGGCGGCACCGCACTGCTCGTGCACCAACTAGGTAAACGCTCCAACGCGCAGCCGACGCGTGTGTCGGCTACTCCGACGCAAGCAGTGAGCGCGCCGCCCAAGGCCGCGCCGAGCACGTCTGCGCCGCGCAAGTCTGCGCCGCGCAAGTCCGCGCCGCGCAAGGCGACCGCGCGCAAGGCGACCGCGCGCAAAGCGGCACCGCGACAGTCGGCGCCCCAAAAGTCCGCTGCCCGAACGGCCCGACCGCGCAAGGCGAGCACGGCTCGTCGTCGCAGCACCACCCGCACCTCCTGACAGCCGAGCCGCCGGCACCT
>JAFAWC010000450.1 GCA_019242135.1 Mycobacteriaceae bacterium
TCGGCTGAAGCAGGCCGTAGCGGTGCTCCCATGCGCGCAGCAGCTCCGGGCTTACGCCGACTCGGCGCGCGAACTCTCCGATGCGATGGGCTCCGCGGGCGACAGACACGGGAGGCACTATACACATACTTTCGACAAGGTCTTGACAAGCCCTGCCCGACCCAGTACTTTCTTGTCGAAGTTATGTATAAAACTTGTACAAGGAGGTAAAGACCCGTGGAGCGGCTGCATTCACTTGTCGCCACGCCTGAACTCGGCGCGCGAGCGCTGATCCTGTTCGCCGCGTTCGTGTCGTTCGTCATCTCGGTGGTCCTCTGGTTCGGAGGTCACCACACGCAGGGGATCTTCGTCGGCCTATGGGTGCCATCGATCCTGTCGCTGGGCGGGGTCGTGTTGCGTCGGAGCGAGCGATGAGCGCCCCCGGCCTGTTCATCGTCGGTTGCCTGGTCACGTTGATCGTGGCCGGCGCCCTCGGGCTGCTCATCTACGCCGCGATTCTCGATGGTCGGGATGCGGCGGCTCGAAAGCTCGCGCAGCGGTCCCCCGCCCCCACTGCTTCGGAGAGCATCCTCGACATCGCCCGAGACAGAGGGGAGTTCTCGACGCTCGCGTCGGCGCTCGATCGCGCCGGCCTTGCCGAGACGCTCCTCCACGGCGGTCCCTACACCGTGTTCGCGCCGAGCGACGGGGCATTCGCGAGGCTGCCCGATGGCGTCCTCGATTCCCTGCTCGTCACTCCGGAGACGCTGGCCGAGATCCTGAGCTACCACGTCGTCCCTGGGCGGATGACCGCGGCCGAGGTCGCGGCGCGGCAGTCGGCGCCCACCGTCCAGGGAGAGGATCTGCAGGTGTCCAACAACGGCGCGATCCGCGTCGACGGCGCCCGCGTCGTGACACGGGACATCGAAGCCACCAACGGCCTGATCCACGTAATCGACCGCGTGCTGCTCCCAGCGCGCCTTTAGAAGGGAGACCAGACATGTCAGCGATCAAGCGCGACATCCAGGGCCTCCTGATCCAGGCTGAGCGATGACCAGCTCGCTGCTCGATACGGCCCTGGACCTATCCGTGGTCGGCGGTTACACGAGCCTCGGCTATCGGATTCGCAGCCGTGCCTGGAACCCACTGCCGCGGATGGACGGCAAGGTGGTGCTGATCACCGGTGCCACTTCGGGCCTCGGCCTGGCGGCGGCGAACGGCTTCGCCAGATTAGGGGCCACGGTCTGGCTGGCGGTCCGCGACCGCGAACGCGGCGAGGATGCCCGCGCGCAGATCCTCGAACACCGCGAGCAAGCGGATGTCCGCGTCGAGCTGTGCGACCTCAGCCGCCTGGTGTCGGTGCGACGCTTCGCCGAGCGCTTTCTCGCCGAGACGCCCCGGCTCGACGTGCTCGTCCACAACGCTGGGGTCCTGACCCAGGAGCGGGAGCTTTCGCCCGACGGGATCGAGCTGACATTGGCCACCAACGTGATCGGGCCGTTCCTGCTCACCCAACTGCTGGTCCCGCTACTCGAGCAGAGCGCCCCGTCGCGGATCGTCAAGGTGTCCTCGGGCGGCATGTACACGCAGAAGCGCCGGTCCGACGATCTGCAGAGCGAGCAGGAGGACTTCGACGGGCCCACGGTGTACGCGCGGACCAAGCGCGCCGAGGTGATTCTCACCGAGATGTGGGCCAGGCGGCTCGCCGGCACCGGCGTCACCGCGCACGCCATGCACCCCGGCTGGGCCAACACGGCAGGCCTCCAGTCCTCGCTCCCCCGGTTTCACCGCGTCGCCCGGCCGCTGCTTCGCAGCCCCGATCAGGGCGCCGACACGATCGTCTGGCTGGGTGCCTCCGCGGAGCCGGCGGGCAGCTCGGGTGGGTTCTGGCACGACCGCCGCCGCCGACCGACCTATCTCCTGCCCGGCACTCGCGAGACCGAGGCAGAGCGCCGCCACCTGTGGGCCTCCTGCGTGTCCCTGAGTTCGAGCAATCCCAGCTAAAGGAGGAAGCCATGGCGCGTTACCAAGCAAGCATCGAAACCC
>JAFAWC010000601.1 GCA_019242135.1 Mycobacteriaceae bacterium
TACCCTGCTGCGGATAGCCGCCCTGCTCGTAGTCGCCGTAGCCTGGTTGCGGCTCGGGTCGACCATATCCCGGGCCCTCATGCCGTCCCGGCGGAGGACCGGGCGGACGGCCGTAGTCGGCGTACTCGCTGCCGTAACCGGGCTGACCGCCGTACCCCGGCGGTGGACCCTGACGGTAAGGCTGATCGTATCCAGCGGGAGGGCCAGGTGGCGGGCCGCCATAACCCGGGCCGGGCGGGCGCTGGTCGTATCCCGGCGCGTAGCCCTGCTCGGGGTAGCCGCCCTGCTCGGGGTAGCCGCCCTGCTCTGGATAGCCGCCACGGGGCGGGTACCCCTGCTCAGCTTGCGGCGGGTAGCCGCGCTGCTCGCCCTGCGGCGGCGGGTAGCCGCGCTGCTCGCCCTGCGGCGGCGGGTAGCCGCCCTGCTCGGGGTAGCCGCCCTGCTCGGGGTAGCCACCCTGCTCGGGGTAGCCACCCTGCTCTGGGTAGCCGCCCTGCGGCGGGTAGCCGCCCTGCGGTGGGTAGCCGCCCTGCTCGGGCGAGTAGGCGCCTCGCGGGTCGGCACCCACCCCGCCGCGCGGGTCTTCCTGCGTTCGGTAGCGCTCGTCGTAATACTCGTCGGCAGGCCGGCCCTGCCCCTGGCCGCCGCGGTAGCTGGGGTTCTCGGTCATCGGTGCTACTCCTGGTTCTGCGTTGAGCGCGTGAGGTTGGTCTGGTGGGGCGGGCGTGGCGTCGGGGTTGACCGCAGCGCGGGCGCGAAACTGGCCGGTGTGCAACTTCGGCGACTGCTCGAATCGGACAACCACATCACCATACGTTTGCCATCCCTGCTCGTGGATGTACCCCACTAGATGCTTGGCGAAAGTATCCGACGTGAGATCCGTATCGGCCACCGCCTCCGTGAAGTCGGGTTCACTGAGCGTGATCACATAGTCGTTCGGCGCGAGTAGATGACCGCCGTCGAGCGTCTGCACTCCGTCGGAGGCCTCGCGCCGCAGCGCGGCCTCTACTTCCTGCGGGACGATGGCACCGCCAAACACTCGTGCAAACGCATCACCGACGGTGACTTCGAGCTTGCGCTCGATGCGCTGCACCAAGCCCATGTCACCGCCCCTTCGCTGAGAGTCGTGTTCGTTATCGCTGACGTTCCTGTTCGGCGGCAGGTTCCCGCGTGTCCTACCACCACTTCTTTCTTTCTGCATGGTATCGGTCAAGCGAACCGCAGCGGGACCTCGGGAACTCTGAGAATCCCATCGGTGCACGTCAACGCCGTTTAGCGGCGGCGCGACCCGACCCCGGCGCGGGGGTATGACGGCTGGGCGCTCGGGGGCGGGCGTGATAGCCTCGTTCGGTCATTTCGGGCGAGTGGCGGAATGGCAGACGCGCTGGCTTCAGGTGCCAGTGTCCTTCGGGACGTGGGGGTTCAAGTCCCCCTTCGCCCACCCAGGGGTCGCCGGTCACGGGATCGTGACCGCAGAGTCCTGCGCCAGGACCGCGCCTCAGCGGGTGTTCTTGACCCACTCCTCGATGTCGTGCGTCGGCGGATCAACGACATCGGCGAACTCCGTGTGCTTGTCGATGTAGTTGGCGACCATCTTGCACACCGGAACGATGCGAAGCCGGGCGTCTCGTGTCGTCTCCAGCGCCTCGCCGATAAGGATCGTCGCCAGCCCGCGCCCCTCCATTTCGTCTGCGACCTCGGTATGGACGAAGACCCGCTGACCATCACGGTCGGCAAATTCGACGAACCCGGCAGCTTGGCCCTCGACGCTGATCGCGAAGCGGTCCGCCTCTTGGGCCACGGCTGTCTCGGCTCCGGTCTTATCGACGGCCATCTTCACACCTTTCTGCCCGGACGGGGCGCGGTTCCGTCGGGTGGTCGGCAGGGGAGTGGACGGAACGCCGCGTGGGCGCGCCGACTACCTGTTACCGCGCCGAACCGCTCACGTTGGGATTCCCACAAATCGCAGTAGGAAACGATGTCACCGTGCCTGAGCCGCCGAGGTTCGACTACCGCAAAACTCGCTGCAACACATCATGAGCGAGTCAACTGGACGTCATGGCACTCCTTATCAGATCCAGGTCGTGGTCGTCGATCTTGAACACGCCAAACCGAAACTTGTACCCCCAGCGCTTCTTATCCTCAATGAAGTGCAAATCGTCGATGAGCGGGCGGATCGGCGTCTCACCGCTTGCCAGGAAGTCGACATTTCTGCGCCACGGCGAGAAGTCGGGCGCGGCTTCGGCCTGGTACGGCTCATCGTCGGCGATCTGCCCGAGGGCGGTGAACGCCTGCAGCGGTTGGCCGCCGTCGAACGCCGTCTTGGGCGAATAGAAGACGATGAAGTCGCCCCGTGCCATCCGGCGCAGCATGTGTGGCTTTCCGTGATTGGCCTGTGTGAAACGGCCGCGGACGCCTCGTTCGACGTGGTCGCGGCTCACCGTGTTGATCCAGTTGGTCATGCGGCCCACGTTATGGGCAGGGTCCGACATAGCTGCGTGCATCGCACCGCCGTTTCCCGGCGCTGTGGATAACGTTGCCTCTGTGGATAGCGCCACCCGTTCCCATCAAAGGCCTGCTGTTTTGTCCGCAGCCCGCGATAACTTCCGAACATGCGTTCGATACCATTCGAGGAGGCGATGGCCGCCTACGACGAGCTGGTGGCGGTGGTGACCCGGTGTGTCGATTTCGACCGCGACGCGTTCACCGAGCAGCAGCAGCTGGCGCTGTTGGAGCGCGGCCAAATGGTGCGCCGGATGCTGCCGGCCATGGATCATGATTCGATCAACGCGCTGGTGGCCTACGGCACCGTGGAGGAGTTGGGGGCCTCGGTGCCGCGGGCGCTGGCCGATCGGTTGCGGATCAGCCGCGCCGAGGCGCGCGCGCGTATCGAGCAGGCCGCCGATCTGGGTCCGCGCCGGGGGTTGGATGGGCAGCCGCTGGCAGCGAAGTTGGAGCACACCGCGGCCGCC
>JAFAWC010000224.1 GCA_019242135.1 Mycobacteriaceae bacterium
TCGAGAAATCCACGGGTGGCGACGTCGAGCGGAGCCAGCGTCTGGAGCAGGAACTGCAGCGCCGCCGCGCCGTCGACGCCCGACGCCGCCGCCAATTCCTCGATGAGCCGGCAGTGGTGCTCGATAATCCCGAGCATGCTGATGCGGTCCCTCAAGGCCTGGCGTCCGAGGTCGTGCCCCACTTCCAGACCGGCCTCGTCGCCCGCGGCCAGGTAGGACTTCAGCGCGGCGACATAACGCAGGTAGAAATCCGCGTCGTTCACTGCAGTGCGCCCCGGTGCCGGGCGGCGAGCACCAGCGCGTCGTCGCTGTCCTTGCCGTGATCCCGCAGGATCTCATCGGCGATCACCGTTGTGGGCGCGGCGAAATCGATGCGTTCGAGGTGACTTTCGTCGATGCCGTCGCTGGCCATCACCAGCAGATCGCCGCGGGCGCTGAAAATGTTCTGGGTCAAAAGAGTTTCCGGCAACCGGTAACCGACTATCCCGCCGGTGAGCAGTGCCGAGGACCGTACGTCGATTCCGCTCGGACTCTTCGCCACGAGCGCGGCGGTGACGTTGCCGATGCCAATCCAGCTGATGGTGTCGGCGTCGAAGTCAATGCGCGCCAGAGTCATCGCGGCTCCCCGCGTGTCCGCCAGCGCGCGGTGGCAGTGCCTGATCAACACGTCGAGCGGGTCGCTGCGGTATCGGCAGAGCACGTCAATCGCGCATGCCGCGGCTTCCTGCGCCGCCGCCCCGTGGCCGAGTCCGTCCAGTACGCCGAAAAGTGCCGCGGTCGAGCCGATTTCCACGGCGATGGACTGGTCGCCGCAAACATCCTCGCCGGGTCGCGCGCGGCCCGCCGTCGCCCATTCGATCGGTCCGAGCCAGCCGTGCTCATCCACCGCTCGGAATCCATTTCCACATCTCCACGACCGTGCCCCGGCCGGGCGCGGACTCCACGGTCATGTCGTCCATCAGGCGGCGTGCGCCCGGCAAGCCCAGTCCGAGCCCGCTGCCGGTGGAGTAGCCGTCCTCGAGCGCGCGGTCGATGTCAACGATCCCCGGGCCGTCGTCTTCGGCGCGCACCACCAATGCTTCTCGGCCGTCGCGGTTCTCGATGGTCACGTGGATCTCGCCGGAGCCCGCGTAGCTGGTGATATTGCGGGCCACCTCGGATATCGCGGTGGCGATCATCGTCACGTCGGTCAGCGAGAAACCGAGTCCGCGGGCCAGCTGATGCCCAACCTGCCGTGCCGCGACGATGTCGTCTGGTTTGACCACCTCCACGACGATGTCATCCCCCACCATCGAGTCCGTTCGGTGGTTTCCGAGACTCCAGCTGGCGATTCAGAAGGGCCAGGCCCTCTTCCAGGTCGAGGGCTGTCTGCATGTCGTCGAATGCCAGCCCGAGCTGGACCATCGCGAACGCGACCTCCGGCTGCAGGCCCACGATCACGGTGTCCGCGCCGCGCAGCCGCGTCATGTGCGCGATGGTCTGCAGCGACCGCGCCGCGAACGAGTCCATCACGTCGATCGCGGTGACATCGACGATGATCCCGTGCGCGCGATATCGGCTCACTCGTTCCATGAGGTCGTGGCGCAGCTGTTCGGTATCGGAGTCGGACAGCGCGGCCTGGACCGACGCGATGAGGATCGTGCCCTGTTTGAGGATGGGTACTGGCATAAGAGCCCCGCGCTAATCGCCCGTTCGCTCGCCGGTGCGCGTGACCTCGTAACCCAGCAGCCGTTCGGCCTCTTCGATGCCACCCTGGAGGTCGCCGACCGCGTTCATCTTCGACAGGTCAAGGCCGATCGTGACCAGCGTCAGGGCGATCTCCGAGGACAGGCCGGTGATGATCACGCTGGCGCCCATCAACCCCGACGCGTCGACCGTCTGCACCAAGTGGTTGGCCACGGTGGAGTCGATGGTCGGCACACCGGTGATGTCGATGACGACCACTTTGGCGCGGTTCGCACGGATGGCTCGCAGCAGTTGCTCGGTCACCTGGCGCGCGCGCTGACTGTCGAGAACTCCAATGATCGGCAAAATCAATAGCTGCTCACGCACCTGCAGCACCGGCGTAGACAACTCGCGGATCGCTTCCTGCTGCTGGCGAATGATGCGTTCGCGTTCTTGCACGAAGCTGACCGCCACGGTGTTCGCAATACGGTTGGCGGCCGGCTCGTACGCGTCAAGAACCCGGTTGAGCAGCTCAAAATCGCTTTGATACTTCTCGAAAAGCGAGCGGGCGAGCACGTCGCGCAGCAGCAGCACAATCCCGACGACCTCGTCTGTCTCGACGCCGCGCGGGATGATTCGTTCGGACAGGTCACGCGCGTAGGCCTGCAGCGCTTCCACGCTGCCAGTCTCGAGAACCTCGACGTAGTTGTCGTAGACGGCGGTCGCCTCGGAGAACAGCTCCTCCGGTGACATCGCGGTGAGCAACTCGGCCACGGTGATCCTGCGCGCCCATTCCTCGCGCAGAGCGGTTCTGTTCTGGCGCAGGTGCTGAACCAGCTGCGGCAGCAGGCCTTCACTCGAGATGCTGGCCGCCTGTGTGGCGGTGCCGCTGCCGGCGAAATCAGTCGACGATTCGGACATCTGACCTCCCCACCTCCGGCCCGCGCCGGCAAAGCGCGCGAGTACAGTGCCGAGACTAGCTTCGAAGGTCCCCGCAGAGAACAGCCGCAACCTTATCCGAGGTGGTGGCCAGGCAGGCTAGGCTCAGAGCACGTTCTGCAGTGAGCGGCGAGGTTTACGACTTGAGGATTGCTCTTGACAGGAACGGAACCGATCACGACATCAGTTCAGCACCGCGAGGGAGTCGCGGTGCTATCGGTCGGCGGCGAGATTGACCTGGCCACCGCACCCTCGTTCGAGGAGGCGATCGATGGTGCGCTCGCCGAGGATCCGCTGGCCTTGATCATCGATTTGTCCGAGGTGACGTTTCTCGCCTCGGCGGGGTTGCAGCTGCTCGTCGCCACCCATCAGCGCATCGGCGAATCCGCGGCGTTCGCCGTGGTGGCCGAGGGTCCGGCCACCAGTCGGCCGATGCAGCTGACAAAGCTGGACAACGTCATTGCGCTGTACCCGGAGTTGGACGAGGCGCTGATCGCGGTGCGCCCACGGCCCCGACTCGTCTAGGGCCCAGTAACTTCAGCGCCGCGTCGGCGGCCAAGGCGGGCACGTCCAGCGTCTTGGAGCCCAAATCGTGGCGAGCACCAGCGATCTCGACCACGTCACTTGGCGCGGAGATCAACGCGGCTGCGGCGCGGACTTCCTCGATCGTGCCGAAAGGGTCGCTGGTGCCGTGCGTGAACACCGTCGGCACGGTGATCCGGGGCAGATGCCCGGTGCGCGGATTCTCCGGCTTGCCGGGGGGATGAACCGGGTAGGAGAACAGCGTCAACACGTCGATTGCGATGTCTTTATCCGACGCGGCCATCGACGTCTGCCGCCCGCCGTACGAATGCCCGCCCGCGATCACCGGCCCGTCGCTGATCGCGTGTGCGAGCTCCACGGCCGCCGCGATGCCCGCCCGATCGGTCGCAGCCGAGCCCGACGGCGGGCCCGTGGGACGGCGGCGCCGATACGGCAGGTTGTAGCGCACCGCAAGCCAGCCACGCCGGGCCCACTCATCGCACACCTGTCTCAGCAGCGGCGATTCCCGGCTGCCGCCGGCTCCGTGCGTGACCACGACGACGCCCACCGGGGTTGCGGCCGGCTCGTGTGCCACCCCGGCGATCGCGTCGAGATTCACGCCGACAGCCGAAACAGCGGCGACACCGGCCCGTGGCCGTGGCCGAGGGGATAGCCGGCCTTTAGGCATTCGGTCACCCACCGTTTCGCGAACCCGACCGCGTCGGGCACCGAATACCCGTGAGCGAGCGCACACGCCGTGGCGGCGGCAAGCGTGTCGCCCGCGCCGTGGTCATTGCCGGTGTCGATGCGTGGAGCGTCGAACTCGTGAAAATCGCTGCCGTCGAAAAGCAGGTCCGGGCTC
>JAFAWC010000278.1 GCA_019242135.1 Mycobacteriaceae bacterium
CGACTGCGGACGCGGTTCGAATGGGGCCTTATCACCGACGTTCAGCCGCCAGAACTCGAAACGCGCATCGCGATCTTGCGCAAGAAGGCGCAGATGGACCGTCTCGATGTACCCGGCGACGTGCTCGAGCTCATCGCCAGCAGCATCGAGCGCAACATCCGCGAGCTCGAGGGCGCGCTGATTCGGGTCACGGCATTCGCTTCGCTCAACCAGACGCCGATCGACCGCGCGCTTGCCGAGATCGTCCTGCGCGATCTCATCTCCGACGCCGAGACCACCCAGATCAGCACCGCGATGATCATGGCCGCCACCGCCGAGTACTTCGAGACCACCGTCGAGGAGCTCCGCGGCCCCGGCAAGACCCGCAGCCTTGCCCAGGCCCGTCAAGTCGCCATGTATTTGTGCCGCGAGCTGACCGATCTGTCACTGCCCAAGATCGGCCAGGCGTTCGGCCGCGACCACACCACCGTCATGTACGCCGAACGTAAGGTTCGCGGCGAAATGGCCCAACGTCGCGAAGTCTTCGACCACGTCAAAGAACTCACAACACGCATCCGTCAGCGCTCGAGGCGCTGATCGCCCCGCTGATCCCCCAAAGAGCGCTTCAGCTCAAAAAATCTTCAAAAAACTTTAGGCCCTTTTACCCCACCAATCACACCTCGGCCTGTGCACAACCCTGTGTACAGCCGTGGGACAACGACCTCGATCAACACCACTCAGGTGCATAACGCCCGGGCATACACACCGGCCGCGGCGCCGTGACGGCTCCCTGCACTGCCGACTCACATCCGCCGAGCCGCTCCGTCCAGCAGAAACTCCGGATATCCACACAATTGACATCCGCTACTACTATTGCTCGATTACCTATCTAGATCCCCCTTAGAAGAAGCACTTGGGGACAACGCTTCTCCACACCCCGCCGCAGCGTGCAAACACCCGACTTGTCAGCCACCCCGAGTAGCTTTTGTGGAGCCGACAAAAGCTCTACGGTGGTGGCTCGACAGCCATTTACGGTCGTCGCAAGTGCGCGACGGTCGCGCGGGGTGCCGGCCCGGGGAAACCGCCGGGAATGGAAGCGTCAACTGAGATTGAAGAAGAGGCTGTGAGGTGGCGACAACGACGATCGGTCTGACCGATTTGAAATTCCGGCTGGTTCGTGAGGACTTCGCCGACGCGGTGGCCTGGGTGGCGCGCAACCTCCCCACCCGGCCGGTGGTGCCGGTACTCGCCGGCCTGCTTCTGGAGGGCTCCGATGCGGGTCTGACGATCTCGGGTTTCGACTACGAGGTCTCCGCCGAGGTTCAGGTGCCCGCCGAAATAGCAACTCCGGGAAAGGTATTGGTGTCCGGCCGGCTGCTGTCTGACATCACCCGGGCGTTGCCCGCTAAACCCGTGGACGTTAGTGTCGAGGGCACGCGGGTGGCGTTGACCTGCGGTAGCGCCCGGTTCTCGCTGCCGACCATGGCCGTGGAGGACTATCCGACGTTGCCGACGTTGCCGGACGAGACCGGCGTCGTTTCGGCCGATTTGTTCGCCGAGGCCATCGGGCAGGTCGCTGTGGCCGCTGGCCGCGACGACACGTTGCCTATGCTCACGGGAATCCGGGTTGAAATTTCGGGCGACACAGTGGTTTTGGCGGCCACTGACCGGTTCCGGCTTGCGGTCCGGGAGCTGACGTGGTCGACGTCGGCAGCTGATCTGGAAACGGCCGTGTTGGTGCCGGCGAAGACGCTTGCCGAAACGGTCAGGGCTGGGATTAGCGGTGCCGATGTGCAGCTGGCCCTCGGCTCGGGAGGAAATGTCGGCAAGGAGGGTCTGCTGGGTATTCGCAGCGAGGGCAGGCGAAGCACCACGCGGCTGCTGGACGCCGAGTTCCCGAAGTTCCGCCAGCTTCTTCCCACCGAGCACACCGCGGTGGCCAGCGTTGATGTCGCGGAGCTTACCGAGGCGATCAAGCGCGTTGCGCTCGTTGCCGATCGGGGGGCACAGATTCGGATGGAGTTCAGTGAGGGCACGCTGCGACTTGCCGCGGGTGCCGATGATGTCGGGCGTGCTGAAGAGGATCTGCCGGTGCAGTTCGCCGGCGAGCCGTTGACGATCGCGTTCAATCCGACTTACCTGACCGACGGGTTGGGGTCGTTGCACAGCGAGTGCGTGGCGTTCGGGTTCACCACTCCCAGTAAGCCGGCCGTGCTGAGGCCTTCGTCCGGCGACGAGCCCAGCGGCGGCGAAACCGGCCCGTTCCCGGCGGGCCGATCGGAGTATGTGTACCTGTTGATGCCGGTGCGGCTGCCCGGCTGAGGCCCGATACGAGGGAGGCATCGATGCAGCTCGGCCTGGTCGGTCTGGGCAAGATGGGCTTCAACATGCGCGAGCGGCTGCGCGACGGCGGTCATGAAGTGGTCGGATACGACCCTCGTCCTGAGGTCAGCGACGTGCCCACCCTGGCCGCTCTTGCCGAAGCGTTGAACCCGCCACGTGTCGTTTGGGTGATGGTGCCCTCCGGAGCGGTCACCAACGAGACCATCGTCTCGCTGGCCACCGAGCTCGCCCCCGGCGACCTGGTGATCGACGGTGGGAATTCGCGCTACACAGAGGACTCTCCGCACGCGAAACTGTTGAATGACAATGGCATCGCATTCGTCGACGCCGGCGTGTCAGGGGGAATCTGGGGACTCAAAGAGGGCTACGGGCTGATGGTCGGCGGAAGCGCGGACGACGTGGGGCGGGCGATGCCGATCTTTGACACGTTACGCACGCCGGGTCCCCGCGAGGACGGGTTCGTGCACGCCGGGCCGGTTGGTGCGGGCCACTTCGCGAAGATGGTCCACAACGGCATCGAATACGCACTGATGACCGCTTACGCCGAGGGGTACGAGATGCTGGCCGCCGAGGACCTCATTCAGGATCCGCAGGCCGTCTACCAGGCATGGACTAACGGCACCGTGGTCCGGTCGTGGCTGCAGCAACTGTTGGCGAAGGCACTCAAAGAAGATCCGGATCTGACAGAGATCACCAGCTACACCGAGGATTCCGGTGAGGGCCGCTGGACCGTCGAAGAGGCGATCCGGCTGCGCGTGCCCGTTCCGGGCATCGCCGCGTCGCTGTTCGCCCGGTTCTTGTCACGCCAAGACGAGTCCCCGACGATGAAGGCTGTCGCGGCGTTGCGCAACCAGTTCGGGGGACACGCGGTCAAACGCGTCAGTCAGTCGGGATAGCCGCGCATGTACGTCCGGCATCTCCGAGTACGCGACTTCCGGTCGTGGTCGCACGCGGACATCGATCTAGAACCCGGCCGCACGGTATTCCTCGCTCCCAACGGATACGGGAAAACCAACCTTCTTGAGGCCCTGTGGTATTTGTCGACGCTCGGCTCACACCGCGTCGCCACCGACGCGCCTTTGATCCGCGCCGGACAACCACGCGCCGTGATATCGACGATCGTCGTCAATGATGGCCGCGAGCTCGCGCTGGACCTCGAGATCACACCAGGCAAAGCCAATAAGGCCCGGCTGAACCGCTCCCCCGTGCGCACGCCACGCGAGGTGCTCGGCGTCTTGCGGGCCGTGCTGTTCGCCCCCGAAGACCTGGCGCTCGTGCGGGGCGATCCCGGTGAACGCCGGCGCTACCTCGACGATCTGGCCACCCTCCGTCGGCCTGCGCTGGCGGCGGTGCGCGCCGACTACGACCGGGTCGTGCGTCAGCGGACCGCCCTGCTCAAGACCGCAGCCGGGCAGCGGCCGCGGGACGCGGGACTGCTGCACACATTGGACGTTTGGGACAGTCACCTCGCCGACCACGGCGCCCGGCTGTTGTCCGCGCGCCTCGAATTGGTGAATCAGCTTCGGCCGGAGGTGGCGAAGGCCTACGAGTTGCTCGCGCCCGGGTCATGGGCCGCCGATCTCGGATATCGCAGCAGTATCGATGGCCAGTTGCACGCCGGCGGCGACCAGGCGCAGTTCGAGGCCGCTCTGCTCGAAGCGCTGACGAACCGCCGGGACGCCGAACTTGACCGCGGGGTTTGTTTGGTCGGGCCGCACCGCGACGATCTGGAGCTCACCCTCGGCGGGCAGCTGGCCAAGGGGTTTGCGTCCCATGGTGAATCGTGGTCGATGGCATTGTCGTTGCGGTTGGCGGCCTACGAGTTGTTGCGCTCTGACGGCACGGATCCCGTGCTGTTGCTCGATGACGTGTTCGCCGAGCTGGACAC